>NZ_JBJKEX010000208.1:0-5386 GCF_045505405.1 Hansschlegelia beijingensis
CGATGCCTCCGGCGGCCAGGCTGACGCCCGCGAGCGCCAATGCGCCGACCCAGAACGACACAGCCGCGGCCAGGACGCTCGATCCCAGCGCGCGGCCGAGGCCGGCGTTGACGACGCCCTGCACCGCCATCGCGCAACCGAGCGCGACAGCGAGCAGACCGTAGAACAGAGAGCCGGCCATCGCGCCGTTAACGCGTCAGGCCACGTCGGCCGCGACCTTCATAGACACGATGCGGTCCGGATCGCGCACGGGCTCGCCACGCTTGATCTTGTCGATGTTCTCCATGCCTTCGACGACCTGGCCCCACACCGAATACTGGCCGTCGAGCCAGGGGGCGTCGCCGAAGCAGATGAAGAACTGGCTGTCGGCCGAATCCGGATCCATCGCGCGCGCGGCCGAGACGGTGCCGCGGACATGCTTCTCCTTGGAGAACTCGGCCTTCAGCTTCTTGCCGGAACCGCCGCGGCCAGTGCCCTCCGGGTCGCCGGTCTGGGCCATGAAGCCTTCGATGACGCGGTGGAACACGACGCCGTCATAGAACCCCTCGCGGGCCAGCTCCTTGATGCGGGCAACGTGGACGGGCGCGAGGTCAGGCCTCAGCTCGACCTTTACCGGCCCCTGCGAGGTCTCGATCAGCAGGGTGTTTTCGGGATCGCTCATGGTCGTCTCCTTGTAGGCGGTGGGGCCGCGCTCAGGCGGGGCCGTCGGCGAGCCTGATCGACTTCACCTTGTCGGGGTTCTGGACCGTCCCGCTGCCGGCGGCCCCCTTCTTCAGCTTGTCCACGACGTCCATGCCGGACGTGACTTCGCCGATGATCGTGTACTGGCCGTCCAGCCAGGAGGCGGGCCCGAAGCAGATGAAGAACTGGCTGTTCGCCGTGTCGGGATCGGCGGTCCGGGCCATTCCAACCGTGCCGCGCTTGAAGCTCTCCTTAGAGAACTCGGCCTTGAGGTCGGGATATTTGGAGCCGCCCTCGCCGGTGCCCGTCGGGTCGCCGGTCTGGGCCATGAAGCCCGCGATCACGCGGTGAAACGGGACCCCGTCGTAGAACTTGTCACGGACGAGCTGTTCGATGCGGGCGACGTGGTTCGGCGCGAGATCCGGCCGAAGGCGGATCGTGACCGTTCCCTTGGTGGTCTCCATGACGATCGACGGCGCCGGGCCGGCGGCCTGGGCCACGGTCGCGAAGCCAAAAGCGACCAGGAACGCGAGCAGGATTCTCATCATATGACCTCTCGGGACTGACGCCGCGGCGGCTGGCTCATCGGGGGAAGCGGGCGGCGAGCCGTTCCACGACGGCCGGCGGCACGAACGCGGCCACGTCGCCGCCCATCGCGGCGATCTGCCGGACGAGCGTCGCGCTGATCGCGCGCACGCCCGGCGCCGCAGGCAGGAACACCGTCTGGAGGCCGGGCGCAAGCTCTCCGTTCATGCCCGCCATCTGCATCTCGTAATCGAAGTCGGCGCCGTCGCGCAGCCCGCGCACAAGCAGAGAGGCCCCGCTCCGCGCCGCCGCCTCCACCACAAGCCCCTCGAAGACCACGACTTCGAACGCAGCTCCCGCGGCGTCGGCCAGAGGCGCGCCGCAGGCCCTCAACAGCTCCGCGCGCTCCTCCGCTGAGAACAGAGGCGTCTTGCCGGCGTTCGCGCCCACGCCGACCACGAGCCGGTCCGCCAGCCGGAAAGCCCGGGTCAGGACGTCGAGATGGCCATGTGTCACCGGGTCGAACGAGCCCGGATAGAAAGCGGTGCGCGGCATGAGGCATCCGGGCAGGTTGACCGCCGTGCTTACCCCGCGTTCCCCGGCGGCGGCAAGGGCGCTGCGGGTGAACCATCGATGAACGGCGGCGCCAGTCTCCGTTCAGTGGCGCCGCCTAAGCTGGGCTCATGATCTCGAGGAGCAGGCGATGACTGCGGAGCCCGGCGCACGCGTGACAGGATGGAAGGCGGCGGTGACCGCCTTCGCGGTCCTGTGCGCGGCAGCGGCGCTCGCGGTGCTCGCCACGGCGAGCATGGGCGGCGAGACCCGCCTTCCGGCCCGCCCGACCCTCGACCTGAGCCCCCTCGGGCGCTGACCCCCGCCGCGAACCGGCGACGGACCGGATACCCGCCCCTCTCCGTTCCGGACACGCACGAGGACGCCCGGCCGCATGGGGAGCGACCGGGCGACTTTTCGCCGAAGGCCTGACCCAAAACGAAAGCAGCGCCGCCCCTCAGGACGACGCTGCTTCAATCTTGGAGGCCCAGCCTGGACTTGAACCAGGATGAGGAGACGTTCCCGCCCCCCGGGTAGCCATTCCCCCACCGGGCCGACGACCGATCCTCCCATGAGGGCCGGTAGCCGGCAAGGAAACGCTCGGATTAGAGTTAATCCGGAGCGGAGCCGCGACGGTCAGTCCGTCTCCGTCTCCTGCTCCTGCTCTTCCCCGATGTGCTCGACGGAGACGACCCGCTCGCCCTCGCCGGTCGCGAACACGATCACGCCCTGCGTGCTGCGGCCGGCCAAGCGGATGCCGTCGACTGGCACCCGGATCGTTTGGCCGCCATTGGTGACCAGCATGATCTGGTCGGCATGCTCGACCGGGAAGGACGCCACCAGAGGTCCGTTCCGCTCGTTGGTGACCATCGCCACGATCCCCTTCCCGCCGCGTCCGGTGACCCGGTACTCGAAGGAGGACGAGCGCTTGCCGTAGCCGTTCTCCGAGATCGTCAGGATCAGCTGTTCGGCCTCGCTCATCGCGGTGTAGCGGTCCTGGCCGAGCTCGATCTCCGAACCCGCCTCGACGTCGCCGTCCGAGTCCGAGCCGCCTTCGTCCGCGACGCTTTCTCCCTGGCCGCGACGAACGGCGTTGGCGAGCTTGAGATAGGCCACGCGCTCGGCCGGCGTCGCCTCGAAGTGGCGCAGGATCGAGAGGCCGATGACGCGGTCGCCCTCGGCCAGCGTCACGCCCCGGACGCCGACGCTGTCGCGACCCTTGAACACCCGCACGTCCGTGACGCGGAAGCGGATGCACTGGCCGAGATGCGTGGTCAGCAGGACGTCGTCGTCCTCCGAGCAGATCTGCACGTCGACGATCGCCTCGCCCTCGTCGAGCTTCATGGCGATCTTGCCGGCGCGGTTGACGTTGACGAAGTCGGACAGCTTGTTGCGCCGCACGGTGCCGCCCGACGTGGCGAACATCACGTCGTACTTCGCCCATTCGGACTCGTTCTCGACGAGCGGCATGATGGTGGTGATGCGCTCGCCCTCGGAGAGCGGCAGCATGTTGACCAGCGCCTTGCCGCGCGCCTGCGGAGCCGAGAGCGGCAGACGCCACACCT
This sequence comes from Hansschlegelia beijingensis, assembly GCF_045505405.1. Classification (GTDB taxonomy): domain Bacteria; phylum Pseudomonadota; class Alphaproteobacteria; order Rhizobiales; family Methylopilaceae; genus Methylopila; species Methylopila beijingensis_A. Next base: position 3,324 of record NZ_JBJKEX010000208.1, read on the forward strand.
TCTCCTTGTAGACCTGGCCGCGCGACGAGAAGAACAGCACCGGCGTGTGGGTGTTGGCCACAAACAGGCGGCTGACGAAATCCTCGTCGCGCGTCGCCATGCCGGAGCGGCCCTTGCCGCCGCGGTTCTGGGAGCGGTACGTCGCCAGCGGCACGCGCTTGATGTAGCCGCCATGCGTGAAGGTGACGACCATGTCCTCGCGCTGGATCAGGTCCTCGTCCTCGAAGTCGGCCTCCGACTCGAGGATCTCCGTCCGCCGCGGCGTCGCGTAATCGGCCTTCGCGGCGAGCAGCTCCTGCCGCACGATGTCCTGGACGCGCTCGCGCGAGCGCAGGATGTCGAGATAGTCCGCGATCTCGGCGGCGAGCTTGTCGAGTTCCCCGCCGATCTCGTCGCGGCCGAGCGCAGTGAGGCGCTGCAGCCTGAGGTCGAGGATCGCGCGCGCCTGCTCAAAGGACAAGCGATAGGTCCCGTTCTCCGACAGCATGTGGCGCGGGTCGTCGATCAGGGCGATCAGCGGCGCGACGTCCGCGGCCGGCCAGTCGCGGTCCATCAGCCGCTCGCGCGCGGTGGCCGGATCCGGCGCGGTGCGGATCAGGTGGATCACCTCGTCGATATTCGCGACGGCGATCGCGAGGCCCACCAACACATGGGCGCGGTCGCGCGCCTTGTTGAGCCGGAACTTGGTGCGGCGGCTGATGACGTCCTCGCGGAACGCGATGAACGCCGTCAGCGCGTCCTTGAGGTTCATCAGCTCCGGCCGGCCGCCGTTGAGCGCGACCATGTTGGCGCCGAAGGTCGTCTGCAGCGACGAGAACCGGTAGAGCTGGTTGAGCACCACGTCGGCGACGGCTTCGCGCTTCAGCTCGATGACGATCCGCATGCCCTGGCGGTCGCTCTCGTCGCGCAGATCGGAGATGCCCTCGACGCGCTTGTCGCGGACCAGCTCGGCGATGTGCTCGATCAGCCGGGCCTTGTTCACCTGATAGGGCAGTTCGGTGACGATCAGCGCCTCGCGATCCTTGCGGATCTCCTCGGTCTCGACCTTGGCGCGCATGATGATCGAGCCGCGGCCCGTCGAGTAGGCCGACCGGATGCCGCCGCGGCCGAGAATGCGCGCTGCGGTCGGGAAGTCCGGCCCGGGCACGATCTCGAGCAGGGCGTCGAGCTCCATCTCCGGCTCTGCGATCAGCGCCACGCAGGCGTCGACGACCTCGCCCAGATTGTGCGGCGGGATGTTGGTCGCCATGCCGACCGCGATGCCGCCGGCGCCGTTGACCAGGAGGTTCGGGAATTTCGCCGGAAGAACCGTCGGCTCTCTCTCGGAGCCGTCGTAGTTGTCCTGGAAATCGACGGTGTCCTCGTCGATGTCGGCGAGCAGCGCCATGGCGGGCTTCGCCAGGCGGATTTCGGTGTATCGCATAGCCGCCGGCGGATCGCCGTCGACCGAGCCGAAGTTCCCTTGCCCGTCCGCGAGCATCAGGCGCATCGAGAACGGCTGCGCCATGCGCACAAGCGCGTCGTAGATCGATTGGTCGCCGTGCGGGTGGTACTTACCGATGACGTCGCCGACCACGCGGGCCGACTTGCGATAGGGCCGATCCGGGAAGTAGCCGTTCTCGTTCATGGAGAACAGAATGCGGCGATGCACCGGCTTCAGTCCGTCGCGCACGTCGGGCAGCGCCCGCGCCACGATGACGGACATCGCATAGTCGAGATACGAGCGGCGCATCTCGTCAGCGATTGAAACGAGGCGGACGTCGGACGGCTCGCCCGACGTCGGGTCTTTGGGATCAGCCAAGATTTAGGGGCTTTCTCTGTCGCTTTGCGCGCGCGACCCTAGACGATTCCGCTCCGGAACGCCACTTTTCCCTGCCCGCCCGCCGCGGCCAATAGCGCAGAAAATCCAACATCTTGCCGGGGGCGTTTCAGCGCAGCGCCGAACCGCGCCGGGAAGCGCGCCCGGTCACACGGGGCGCCATGCGGCGGCGATCACCCCCGGCAAGGCCGCCCGGCAGCGATGACCGCCCCGTTACCCGTCCCAGCCAAGTCGCGACGGCGCC
>NZ_JBJKEX010000209.1:0-5385 GCF_045505405.1 Hansschlegelia beijingensis
GGCCCCAAGCCCGCGGGTGACGACGACCGCCGCCCGGGCGCCGGCCGCGCCGGCGTCTGAGATTATCGAGGGGACAGCGTCGGGCGGCGCGGTGACCACCACCAGATCGGGCGGCGCCGCCAACTCCCCGAAGGTTCGGACGGCGGAGAACTCGTCGATGCGCGCATGATCGGGATTGACCAGCCCGATCGGTCCGGCGAAGCCCGCCTCGCGCAGTCCCGCGAGGATGACCCGACCGGCGCTGCCCGGCCGCGGGCTGCCGCCAGCCAGCACGACCGAGCGCGGCGCGAACACGGCGTCGAGGTTCCGAACCGTCATCGCGCCGCCGTCAGCCCTCCTCGCCAAGCCGCCGAGGCTCGCCTGCGGCGGGCGCCGTTACAAGCCCCGGTCGGCGTCAGGGCTGGGTCTGCGAGGGCGGGTCGCTCGCCGGGAAGCTCTCCTCGATCGCCTCGTCCAGCTCGTCCTCGTCTTCCTCGTCGTCCTCAGGTTCCGGCTGCTTGGCGGGAGACGCCGGCTCGCTCTCGCCCGGCTTCTTCGGGTCCGCGGCGAGCGTCGAGCCGACGCGCGGCTCGGCCGGCGTCGAGCCTGCGGGAGCAGCGGCGGATTCCGGCACGCTCTCGGTCGCGGCGGCCTCGGGATCTATCAGCACGATGTGCAACCTCCGTGGTCCATGGGCGCCCATCAGCAGGATCTGCTCGATGTCGGCGGACCGGGACGGACCCGTGATCCAGTTCACCGTGCGCGGCATGACCCCCGCTCCGAACCGGTCGCGAACCCTGCCCCAGACATCCTCATAGGTGGCGGCCACATCCGCCACGTCGAGGACGACGATGTGATTGTCGGGCAGGAAGTTCAGCGTGGTCGGGTTGTCCTCCCCCGAAACGAGCACGAGCGTGCCGGTCTCGGCCACCGCCCCGAAGGCGGCGCTGACGCCGGCGGCGTCGTCGCCGAAGGTGCGGCCGGTCGTGACGTCGAGCGTCGTCCGATCCCAGGGAAGCGCCTCCAGACGGGGATCCGTCCCCCGGCGCAGCGCCGGGGCGAGATTATGCGCGCGCAGGAACTCCGCAATGGCGGCGGGCGCCTGTTCGGGCGTCTTCACGGTCGAGACGGTCGCGGCGGAGGCCTCGGCCATCTCCACGAACAGCGCCACGCGCTCCCGCGCCGATTTCCCGGCCGCCCGGGCGGGCAGCACGCCCGCCGGCCTCAGCGCCAGCCGCTCCTCCACGATCATGCGGCGGGGCTTCTCCTCGCCGGTCGACCCGAGCGAGCGGCGGATGTTGGCGAAGATCTGCTCGCGCGGGGTCATGCGCGGTCCTTTCGGGCCGCCCACTGGGCCTGGAAGGTCGAACCTTCCGGCGCGGCGAAGTCCCGCGTCGCCGTCCAGCCGCTGGCGAGCGGCAGCGAGCGGAAGCGGCCCTTGCGGCGGCCGAGCAGGGCGAGCGCGCCCATCGCGGTACGGGTCGCCAGGCGATAGAGCCGCGGCCGCCGGGCGAAGAAGCCCCAGAGCTTGAGCCCGGACCGCACGGTCGCGGGGGAGAGATGACGCTCGAACTCGCGCTCGCGCCAGTGCCTCATCAGCTTCGGCAGCGGGATGCGGACCGGGCACACGCTCTCGCAGCGCCCGCAGAAGGTCGAGGCGTTCGGAAGATGGCCGGCCTTGTCCACGCCGATCAGGGAGGGCGACAGCACCGAGCCCATCGGCCCCGGATAGACCCAGCCGTACGCGTGCCCGCCGACCGCGTGATAGACCGGGCAATGGTTCATACAGGCCGCGCAGCGGATGCAGCGGAGCATTTCGCGGAACTCGCCGCCCAGCATGGCGGAGCGGCCATTGTCGAGCAGGACGACGTGATACTCCTCCGGCCCGTCCACGTCGCCTGCGCGGCGCGGACCGGTGGAGAAGGTGGTGTAGACCGAGATCTCCTGGCCCGTGGCGGAACGCGCCAGCACCCGCAGCATCTGGCTGGCGTCCTCGAGCGTCGGCACGAGCTTCTCGATCGAGGCGAGCACGATGTGGACCCGGGGCAGGGTCTGGCTGAGGTCGCCATTGCCCTCGTTGGTGACGATGATCGAGGTGCCGGTCTCGGCCACCAGGAAGTTCGCCCCGGTGATGCCGACGTCGGCCTCGAGGAAGCGCTTGCGCAGCACCCCGCGGGCCTCGGCCAGAAGCGATTCCGGCGCATGCAGGTCGCGCTCCGCCGGCAGGTCGCTGTGGACCCGCCGGAAATCGCTCTCGATCTGGTCGCGGTTGAGATGGATGACGGGCGCCACGATGTGGCTCGGCCGCTCGCCGCGCAGCTGGATGATATATTCGCCGAGGTCGGTCTCGATCGGCTTCACGCCCGACGCCTCGAGATGCGCGTTGAGCTCGATCTCCTCGGAGATCATCGACTTGCCCTTGGCGACCGTCCGGGCCCCGACGCGGCGGCAGATGTCGGTGACGATCTTCGAAGCGTCCTCGGCCGTGGGCGCGAAGTGCACATGGCCGCCGGCGGCCGTGACCTTCGCCTCATAGGCCTCGAGATAGAGGTCGAGATGCGCCAGCGTGTGGTTCTTGATGTCGCGCGCGCTGTCGCGCAGCGCCTCGAACTCCGGCAGCTTGTCGGCCGCCTTGCGGCGCTTCGCGATGAAGCCGCTCTCGACATTGCCGAGCGCGCGCTGCAGCGCCGGGTCGTGCAGCGCCTGGTGGGCGTTCTCCTTGAACGCCGGCGAGGTGAAATGCGCCGTCATCCTGTCACTCCCCCCGCGTCGGCTCGCCGATGGCGGGCTCCTCGCCCATCCCGGCCAGCACCTCAGCGACATGTCGGGCGCGCACCGGCCGGCCCTGGCGCTGCAGCTTGCCGGCCATGTTCATGAGGCAGCCGAGGTCGCCGGCCAGCAGCGTTCCGGCGCCGGCCGCGACGACGTTGTCGACCTTCTTGGCGACGATCGCGTCGGAGATCTCGCCATACTTGACCGCGAACGTGCCGCCGAAGCCGCAGCAGACGTCCGGATCCTTCATCTCGGAGATGGTCAGGCCCTGCACGCTCTCGAGCAGCTTGCGCGGCTGCGACTTGACGCCGAGCTCGCGCAGGCCCGCGCAGCTGTCGTGATAGGTCACGACGCCGTCGAAACGCGCCTGCACCGAGGTCATCCCGCGCACGTCCACCAGGAAGGTCACGAGCTCGAACACCTTGGCCGCGAACGCGTCGGCGCGGCGGGAGAGGTCGGGCTCTCCGGCGAACAGCTCCGGCACGTGCTTCTTCAGCTGGCCCGCGCACGAGCCCGAGGGCGCGACGACGTAGTCGACGCCCTGGAAGGCGTCGATCGCCTGCAGGGCGAGGTCGCGCGCCGTGGCGCGGTCGCCATTGTTGAAGGCCGGCTGGCCGCAGCAGGTCTGCGGCGGCACCACGACCTCGCACCCCGCCTGTTCGATCAGCTTCGCGGCGGCGAAGCCGACCGACGGCCGGATGAGATCGACCAGGCAGGTCGCGAAGAGGCCGACGCGGGGACGCGCGGGCGCGGAGGCGGCGGACAAGGCAAGCTCCGAAAGGCGGCGGACAAGTCGACCGTGATGGCCCGTTTGAATATTGAGGGCAAGGCGATCGGCGCAAGGCCGCCGCCCGCGCCGCAGGCTACCCGCGACAGGCGGCATGACCTAAGACTGATTCCAAACCTCGCCCGGCGTGCGTGCCGCGAACGAGGATCCATGGGAGGAGACGATGACCGGGATCGCCATGCCGGCTGCCAATCCGCGCATCCTGGCCCGCCGCGACGAGATCGTCGCCGGGCTGCGCGCCCTGGTGCCTGGCGAGGGCGTGATCGTCTCCGAGGACGAGCGCCGCGCCTTCGAGACCGACGCGCTGACCGCCTATCGCCGCATGCCGCTCGCCGTGGTGCTGCCGTCGACCACCGAGCAGGTGGCGGCGGTGCTGGCCTTCTGTGACCGCGAAGGCGTGCCGGTGGTCCCGCGCGGCGCAGGCACCTCGCTCGCCGGCGGGGCGCTGCCGCAGGAGGACGCGATCGTCATCGGCGTCTCCAAGATGACGCAGGTGCTCGACGTCGATCTGGCGAGCCGCACCATGCGGGTGCAGACCGGCATCACCAATCTGGGCGTCTCGGCCGCGATCGCGCATGAGGGGTTCTTCTACGCGCCCGATCCGTCGTCGCAGCTCGCCTGCACCATCGCGGGCAACATCGCGATGAACTCGGGCGGCGCGCACTGCCTGAAATACGGCGTCACGACGAACAACCTGATGGGCGTCACCTTCGTCACCATGCGCGGCGAGATCGTCGAGATCGGCGGCGACGCCATGGACGCGCCGGGCCTCGATCTGCTCGGCGTGATCTGCGGCTCGGAGGGCCAGTTCGGCATGGTCACCGAGGCCACGCTGCGCATCCTGCCGATGGCGGAAGGCGCGCGGCCGATCCTGTTCGGCTTCGAGACCAGCGAGGCGGCGGGCGCCGCGGTCGCGGCGGTGCTCGGCGCCGGCATCGTCCCGGTGGCGATCGAGTTCATGGACAAGATCGCGATCGACATCTGCGAGGACTTCGCCCACGCCGGTTATCCGCGGGACGCGGGCGCGCTGCTGATCGTCGAGGTGGAAGGCTCTCCGGCGGAACTCGACGAGCAGCTGGCCCGCATCGAGATGATCGCCCGGCAGCACGGCGCGACGTCGTCGCGGCAGGCCAAGACGGCGGCCGAGGCGGCCGCGATCTGGAAGGGCCGGAAGTCGGCGTTCGGCGCCATGGGCCGGATCTCCGACTACATCTGCATGGACGGCACGATCCCGACCGGGCGGCTGCCCGAGGTGCTCCATCGCATCACGGAGATCTGCGACGCGCAGGGCCTCAAGGTCGCCAACATCTTCCACGCTGGCGACGGCAACTTGCACCCTCTGGTGCTCTACGACATGAACGATCCTGTTTCGCTCGCGAAGGCCGAGGAGGCCGGCGAGGAGATTCTTCGAGCCTGTGTCGAGGTCGGCGGCTGCCTGACCGGCGAGCACGGCGTCGGCATTGAGAAACGCGAGCTTATGACGGTCCAGTTCACCCATGTGGAACTCGCGCAGATGATGCGGGTGAAAGAGGCCTTCGATCCGAACTGGCTGATGAACCCGGCGAAGGTGTTCCCGCTCGAGATGGGCCGGCCCTCCGACGAAAAGGTCGCCGCGTGACGTCTGCGTTCGGCGAGGAAGCGATGACCGACGTGGTCTCTCCGCTCGATGAGGCCGGCGTCGAGGCGGTCGTGCGCGACGCATTGGCCCGCAAGGCGCCGCTCGCCACCCGGGGGGACAGCGTCGAATAGAGGATGCCGGCGTTGGGTTTTGCGAGCAGCAGGCCGGTCGGCTCGCCCTTGGCGTCGCGGGTGATCTCGCCGCCCGGCGGGTTCGGCGTGTCCTTGCC
>NZ_JBJKEX010000020.1:0-21389 GCF_045505405.1 Hansschlegelia beijingensis
CTCGCCGGCCCTCGCCATGATCCGTTACGGGCCTTGTGCCAGGAGTGCAGGTTGAGTTCCGCCGGTGGCGTTGAGGGGGCCGACGGTCCTCCGAAGAGGAAGCACCGGCGTGCGGCCTTCCGCCTCGACCACCCGCGGCGCGGAGCGGCCGGAGCGGTCCTCGGGCGTCGGATCGCAGACGATGACGTGCGCGTTGGTGCCGCCGAAGCCGAAGGAGTTCACGCCGGCGTAGCGCGGCGCGGAGCCGCGCGGCAGCGGAACCGCGCTCGTCGCGACGTGCAGCTTCAGCGCGTCGAACGGGATGTCCGGGTTGAGCTCAGTGACGTGCAGGCTCGCCGGCAGCAGATCGTGCTCGAGCGCGAGGTCCGTCTTGAGCAGGCCCACCAGGCCGGAGGCCGGCTCGAGGTGGCCGACATTGGTCTTCACCGAGCCGATCGGGAGCGGGCCGACCGTGCGGCGCTTCACGGCCGCGCCGATCGCGTTGGCCTCCGCTGGGTCGCCGACCCGCGTGCCGGTGCCGTGCGCCTCGATGAAGGCGATGCTGTCGGGGTCGACCCCGGCTTCTTCGTAGACCCGCTCAAGCAGGCTGAGCTGGGCCTCGGAGGACGGCAGCGACATGCCGACCGTGCGGCCGTCCGAGTTGACTGCCGAGGCGGCGATCATCAGGCGCATGGGGCGCTTCGCGGCGCGCGCGACATCGGCGCGCTCCAGCACGATCGCGACGCCGCCCTCGGAGCGCACATAGCCGTCGCCGCTCGCGTCGAACGCGTGGCAGCGGCCGCGCGGCGAGAGCATCGTCGCCTGAGCGAAGGTGATGAACGGGAAGGGGCTCGCCAGGATCGAGACGCCGACCACGATAGCGCGCTCGATGCGTCCGGCCCGGAGCGCCGCGACAGCCTCGTTCAGCGCGACCAGCGATGACGAGCAGGCGGTGTCGACCGTGAAGCTCGGCCCGTGCAGATCGTAAATGTACGAAATACGATTTGATACGATGGAGAGCGTATTGCCGGTCGCGAAATAGGCGTCCGCCGACGCCGGATCGAAGATGATCCGGTTTCCGTAGTCGAGCGAGGACGTGCCGACATAGACGCCGGTCTCGGATCCGGCGACCGAGGAGGGCGGAATGCCTGCGTCCTCGAGCGCCTCCCAGACCAGTTGCAGCGACAGGCGCTGCTGCGGGTCCATCTGTTCCGCTTCACGCGGCGAGATGCCGAAGGCCGCGGGGTCGAACCCCCAGATGTCGTCCAGGACGCCAGCCGCGAAGGTGTAGGTCTTGCCGGGCTCGCCCTTGCGCGGGTGCAGGTAACGCGCGTGGTTCCAGCGGTCTTCGCCGACCGACGTGACGGCGCAGCGGCCTTCGGCAAGCAGCGACCAGAAGGCGTCGACGTCATTGGCGCCGGGAAGCCGGCAGGAGCGGCCGACGATCGCGAGGGAAGGCGTTTTCCTCATGAGCGGCGACGCAGCCCCGCAACGCGCGACGGGCGCGGCGAATCAACGGGACGACTATCGGCCGGCGCGAAAACAGACATGAACCCGGGCTCCGGGGCAGCCCGGCTCGCCGGGCAGGACGACGTTCGTTTGGGGGCTTCGGCCGTCTATCGAGGCTTTACGAAAACGTGTCAAGCGCGCCCCCTGCGCCGAACCCCCGCCGTCGCGGGCGCCTGTAGTCGGCGATCTAGAGGCGCCAGAATACCCCTATCCTCGGCGAGGCTGCGCGACGCGCCCGATGACGAGAACCGCGCCCACACGTCCACGAAGAAGCGAGGCTGCTTTCAACGGCGTTTCGCCAGGCGGCGGGCGTTCGCCCGTACAGCGCGGTTGACCGGCGCCAGGGCCGCCTCGCCGGCGGAGACCATCACGCCGGCGGCCGCAACCGGGCCGGCGGCGGTCGCGAGGCCTCCGAGGATCTGGCCTGCCGCGAAGGTCGCTTCGACGCTCGCCGTAAGCTTCTCCGTGATCATGCGGTAGTTCTCCTGGGCGCCGCGCGCGGTCGGGCTTCCGGCCTCGGCCATCATGCTGCCCAGCCGGTTCGCGACGACAAAGCCGGCGAACGGCGCCATCGCCGCATAGCCGGTGGCGAGGGCCGCCTGCCGGCGCCACAAATCCAGAAGCTCGAACGGATCCATACCCGGTCCTGCCTGCGCTGGCGCCTGAGCGATCATCGCTGCGCTGCAGCAACGTAACACTCCAGGCGCGGCGAACGTTCATGCGTGGCGAGAAGGTCGGCGTTGCGCTGCCGCGCGTTGACCCCTTTCGGATGAAGCTGCCATAGCGCAGGCTCCCCGGGCCGGCAGAGCTCCATGGTCAGCATTCTGGAACGCATCGGTTCGAGCCTGTTCCAGCGGCCTTACCTGCTGCTGTCGCTGACCTCGCTGTTCTGGGCCGGCAATCTGGTGCTCGGACGCTTCGTCGCCGGGCACGTGCCGCCCGTGACGCTGGCTTTCGCGCGTTGGGCCGGAGCCTTCATGCTGCTCATCGGCTTCGCGCTCCCTCATCTGCGGCGGGACTGGCCGGCGATCCGGGGCAATCTCGGGCGGCTGTCGCTGATGGCGCTCACCGGGATCGGCGCCTACAACACCCTTTCCTATTGGGGGCTGCAGAGCACCGAGGCGCTGAACGCGCTGCTCATCCAGTCGACCGGGCCGCTGCTGATCGGCGTCTGGACCGCGCTGCTGTTCCGCGACCTGATGAGCCGCGCGCAGCTGCTCGGCGTTCTGGCCTCCCTCGCGGGGGTCGCGGTGATCGTCAGCCGGGGCGACCTGGCGGCGCTGGCCCGCATCCATCTGAACGCGGGCGATGTCGCGATCCTGGTCGCGATGGTGATCTACGGGCTCTATTCGGCGCTGCTCAGGCTGAAGCCCGCGATGCACTGGCTGTCGTTCCTGACGGCCACCATCGGCATCGGCGCGGTGTTCCTGCTTCCGCTGCTGGCTGTGGAGCTCGCTTCCGGCCGCACGCCTACCCTCGACGCAACCACGGCCGGCGCGATCGCCTATGTGGCGATCTTCCCCTCGACGCTCGCCTATCTGTTCTTCATCCGCGGCGTGGAGTTGATCGGCGCGAACCGCGCCGGTCCATTCTTCCATCTGATGCCGCTGTTCGGGGCGATCATGGCGATCGCCTTCCTGGGGGAGCGTCCGCAGCCGTTCCACGCGGTCGGCTTCGCGCTGATCCTCGTCGGCGTCGCGATCGCGGCGCGGGGACGGGCGCCGGCGATCGCCCAGCAGGCGTGACGCGGCCGGGCGAGCCGGCCGCCTCGCCCGGTCAGGCGATGCCGTCGATCGTGCCGTCCGGCAGCAGCTTGATGTTCGCCGACGCCGGGACCTTCGGCAGGCCAGGCATGGTCATCAGGTCGCCGCAGATCACCACCACGAAGCCTGCGCCGGCCGACAGCCGGACCTCGCGGATCGGCAGGGTGTGGCCGGTCGGCGCGCCATAGGCGGTGGGGTCGGCCGAGAACGAGTTCTGGGTCTTGGCGATGCAGACCGGGAACTTGCCGTAGCCTGCCTCTTCCCACTCCTTGAGCTGCTTCTTGATCGCCGCGGAGGCCTGCACCTTGTCGGCGCGGTAGATCTCCTTGGCGATGGTCTCGACCTTCTGCAGCAGGGGCATGTCGTCGGGATAGAGCGGCTTGAAGTCGGCCGATTGCTCGTTCGCGACCCGGACGACCTCACGCGCCAGCGCCTCGGCGCCCTTGCCGCCGTCCGCCCAATGGCGGCAGACCACGGCCTCTGCGCCGAAGTCGCGCCGCACCGCCGTCTGAAGCGCCTCGATCTCCGCGTCGGTGTCGGCCACGAAGTGGTTGATCGCCACCACGACCGGCACGCCGAACTTCTTCACGTTCTCGATGTGGCGGCCGAGATTGGCGAGACCGGCCTTGAGGGCGTCGACGTTCTCGGTCTTGAGGTCGTTCTTGGCCATGCCGCCGTGCATCTTGAGCGCGCGCACGGTCGCGACGATCACGACCACGTCCGGGGAGAGCCCGGAGAAGCGGCACTTGATGTCCATGAACTTCTCGGCGCCGAGGTCGGCGCCGAAGCCGGCCTCCGTGACCGTCCAGTCCGCGAGCTTCATCGCCGTCGAGGTGGCGATCACCGAGTTGCAGCCATGGGCGATGTTGGCGAACGGGCCGCCATGGATGAAGACCGGCGATCCCTCGATCGACTGCACCATGTTGGGGCGCAGCGCATCGCGCAGCAGCACGCCGAGCGAGCCCTGCGCGTCGACGTCCTTCGCGGTGATCGGCTTCCTGTCCGGCGTGTAGGCGACGACGATGCGGCTGATCCGCTCCTCGAGGTCGTGGAGGTCCTTGGCCAGGCAGAAGATCGCCATGATCTCGGAGGCGACCGTGATGTCGAAGCCGGCCTCGCGGGTGTAGCCGTTGGTGGGCGCGCCGACGCCCGAGATGATGGAGCGCAGCGTGCGGTCGTTCATGTCGAGCACGCGGCGGAACACGATGCGGCGCGGGTCGATGTTGAGCGGGTTGCCCCAGTAGAGCGAGTTGTCGACGAGCGCGGCGAGCAGGTTGTTCGCGCTGGTGATGGCGTGGAAGTCGCCCGTGAAGTGCAGGTTGATCTGCTCCATTGGAACGACCTGGGCCTTGCCGCCGCCGGCGGCCCCGCCCTTGACGCCGAACACCGGGCCGAGCGACGGCTCGCGCAGGCACATGATGGCTTTCTCGCCGATCAGGTTGAGCGCGTCTCCCAGTCCCACGGTCGTGGTCGTCTTGCCCTCGCCGGCCGGCGTCGGGCTGATCGCGGTGACCAGCACCAGCTTGGCGTTCGGCTTGGCCGGAAGCTCAGCGATGAACCGATCATCGACCTTGGCGATGTACTTGCCGTAATTGTGGAGCGCGTCCTCGGGGACGCCGACCTTGGCTGCGATCTCGACGATCGGCTTCAGTTCGGCCGCGCGGGCGATCTCGATGTCGGTCGGCATTCAGCAACGGCTCCAGCGAAAAGGACTTCAGCCCGGCAGGCCGGGCGCCGCTGTTTTGGCCCGCCCGGGCGGGAGCCGCAAGCCGATGGCTCGTCGCAGCCCGTGGGCGCACGACGAAGGTATGATGAAAGCGCAGAGCGAGCCGCTAAGAGTTTCCCGGCAGGAAATATTTTCTACTGGCCGGGCCCGATAACCTTGAGCAGGTCGCTCGCCAGGGTCAGGAAGGCGGCGTCGAATATCGCGAAACCCAGCGCGAGCGCCGGAAGCGCCGCGACCGAGCTCCGCGCCGGCTGCCGGCGGCGGTTCGACGAGTGGACGCGACGAGACTGATTGCGCATGCGGCTGCCCTCGCTTCGCTTGCGCCCAGAGCCGCTGGGCCGATCGTGCAGGCTGCGCGCCCAATTATTGACAAAGGATGACCAGGGCCGACTGCGCCGGATTGGTGCCCGGCGCTTTTCCCCCCGGATTCCCGCCCTACCATCAACGCGGACGTGAAAAGCAGATAAACAGTTCGACTCTATTCAAAATGTTCGGGTTGGTGATTTACGTAATCGCAAGGTCGGACAGGTAACGTCGAAATGTTCCCCGCGAGCCGACGACATCCACAGACGCGCGACCGGGGGAGCTGTCGTCATTTCCGCGGGTAAGGAGTGTTTCGCATGAGCATCATCAAGCGTTTCGCGAAGGATGAGTCCGGCGCCACGGCGATCGAGTATGGCCTGATCGCGGTCGGGATCGCGATCACCATCATCGCGGTCGTCAGGGGCGTCGGCGGTTCGCTGAACAGCGCCTTCAGCAACGTCAACACGGGCCTGAGGTAAGATCGCCGCGAGCGGTCTTATCGTCTTTCCTCGGCCGCCCCGGAGAATTCCGCGGGCGGCCGAGCTGTTTCGGGCCTATTGCGGCCGTGCGCTCGACATTCCGTTGCGCTGATTGATCTGGGTCGCGGTCGCCGCGAAGGCCTCGGCGTTGTCGCCGATGGAGAGCACGGGTTCGCAACGCGGATTGCAGGCGAAGCTCTCGCGCTTGGCCCCCTTCTGCACCACCACGGTTCCATCCGACGGACGGCCCACATTGACGATCGTCTCGCTCAGCACGGCCCCGCCGCCGTCGAGCAGCATGATGTTCGTCGAGCCGAAGCTCTTGCCGGTGACGACCAGGACGCCGTTCCGCTGCGTGGTCGCGTCCGCGATCAGCGGATTGCCGATGATCACCGTGGCGGTTCCTTCGGGGGCGCGCATGATGCTCGCCCGGTCGACGGCCACGTCCAGCGAGTCCTGCGCGGCGAATGCAGGCTGACTAAGCATTCCTACGGATAGCGCGCCGAACAGGCCGCCGATGCGCAGCATGGCCGCAAGAGACGAGGTCATGAGGTCGTTCCCCAACATTCGTGCGCGCCAGTAAAGCGGAATTGGGTGAATGAAACCCTAAAACCCCCGGGGCTTCTTCGCAGGCGGCCAGATATGAAGCCGGCTTCCGCCCGTTGGCGGCCAGCGCTGTTCGCTGGCGGTCGGCCACAGAATTTCCGCAATGGCAAACTAACTCTTATGTATTGCGGCCGTAAGTGCACAATATTTCCCGTTATTTCTGCAACGAGGCCTTAACCGCGTTTAACACCATTTTGAATCACATAATAATCGCATTTCGGATTAACCCAATTGCAACTGCGGACCGGATACCACTCGCGACGTTCCCGACGGCCGGACGATGGCGGGAGAGGGACAGGAGCAGTCGCAACCTTCGGCAACAAAGGGATCTTGTTATGAGCATCATCAAGCGCTTCGCGAAGGATCAGTCGGGCGCCACCGCGATCGAGTACGGCCTGATCGCCGTCGGCATCGCGATCACGATCATCGCTGTCGTTCGCGGCGTCGGCGGCTCGCTCAACACCGCCTTCACGAACGTCAACAGCAACCTTCAGTAATCGCCGGCCCGTCGGGGGTCTGTTCGACGCTCCTTGGTCGGGACCGCGCCCAGCGTGGTCCCGACCCTTGGCGACGGGGCCTTCTGGCCGAACGGGCCGCGCTTGGTCCGTCCACGAACGGCGTTCGGCCCTTGTTAGCGATTTCGCCGTATCAACGGCCCGCTTTCGCGACAGGGCGACGCCATGCTTGAGATCTTCGTCGTCGTGGTCCTGCCGGCGCTCGTGGTGGTGGCGGCGGTCTCCGACCTGATGACCATGACGATCCCGAACGCGCTTGTCCTAGTGGTCGTCGCCGCGTTCGCGGCCGCCGCGCCGCTTGCGGGCCTCGGGCTGGCCGAGATCGCCGTTCACTTCGCGGCGGCCGCGCTCGTCCTCGTGGTCGGGCTTCTGCTGTTCATTCCCGGCTGGATCGGCGGCGGCGACGCGAAGCTCGCCGCGGCCCTCGCCCTGTGGCTCGGCTTCGATCCGCTGCTGACATGGTTCGTGCTGTTCGCGCTGTTCGGCGGCGCCTTGACGCTCGCCACGCTGTACTACCGCTCCGCGCCGTTGCCGCGCCGGCTCACGCGGGTGGACTGGCTCGCGCGACTGCACCATCCGAAATCCGGCGTCCCCTACGGGGTGGCGCTCGCCGCCGGCACCTTGGCGCTGTGGCCGGACACGAGCTGGTTCGCAGGACTGGGATGATCCTTTCCTGCCAGCTTAGCCGGCCAGTCAAGCCATGATCGAGAGCGCCGTAATCCGGCTAATAGCTTTCTCTCCGTTAACCATGAATTGACGTTTGCCTGCTTAGCTCCACCCAAGAAAACAGGCGCTTCGCAGCCGCCTTGATCCTCGGGGGACGATCATGACAGCCGCACGTCTCGTGGTCCTCGCGATAGCGCTGGTTGCCGCCGCGGGGGCCGCGATGCTGGCTGGCGGGTCCGGAAACGACGCCCCCACCCAGGCCCAGGCGCCGCTCGAGACGGTCGACGTGCTGGTCGCTGCGGCCGACATCGGAATGGGCGCGGCTGTCCGCGCCGAGGACATCCGCTGGCAGGCCTGGCCGAAGAGCGCCGCCAACCCGGCCTTCGTGGAGAAGTCCACGGCCCCGGACGCGATCCAGGACACCAGCGGCTCGATCGCCCGGGCGCCCTTCGTGGCCGGCGAGCCGATCCGCCCCGACAAGCTGATCAAGGGCAGCGGCTCGGGCTACATGGCCGCGATCCTTCCCGCAGGCATGCGCGCGATCTCGATCGAGATCTCCCCCGAGACGGGCGCGGGCGGCTTCATCCTGCCGAACGACCGGGTCGACGTGATCCTCACCCGCAAGATCTCGGGGCCGAACGGCCAGGACGAGTCATACTCCGAGACCCTGTGCCGGAACGTTCGCGTGCTGGCGATCGACCAGACCGTCGAGGACAAGGACGGCCAGAAGGTGGTGGTCGGAAAGACGGCCACGCTCGAGCTTTCGCCGATGCAGACCGAACAGCTGGCGCTCAGCCGTCAGCAGGGCGCGATCGCGCTCGCCTTGCGCTCGCTGGTCGACTCGGGCGAGCAGGTCGACGCCTCCGGCGAGCCCACCCAGGACCGCGGCGGCAAGGTCAGCGTCGTTCGCTACGGCGTCGCGAGCGGCGGGGGCGGTCGGTGATCGCACAGCCGCGTTCCGCTTCTTCCCGCCGCTCAGTCATGCCCGAAGCGAAGAGTCTCGCGATGCCCATCGACAACCGCATCCGCATGACCGGCCTCGTGACGCGCGCGCTGCGCGCCCTGCTCGTGGCGACCAGCACGCTTGCGCTCGCGACGCCGCAGGCCGCCTTCGCGGCCGACCCGGCCTATCTGGACAGCGGCGGCTACGGCGCGCGCGACAGCCGGATCGATCTCGGCATCGGCAAGTCCTATGTCGTGACGCTGCCGCGCGACGCGAAGGAAGTCTTCGTGGCCGACCCTACGGTCGCCAACGCGGTCGTGCGCTCCGCCCGCAAGGCCTATCTGATCGGCGCGGGCCCCGGCCAGACCGACGTCAAGTTCCTCGACAGCGAGGGACGCGAGATCGCGTCCTACGAGGTCTCGGTGTCCCGTGACGTGGCCTCGATCCGCTCCTCGATCAGCCGCTCGATCGATGGCGGCAATGTTCGGGTCGAGGGTGTCGGCGACGGCGTGGTGGTGACCGGCTCGGTCAAGTCGGCTCAGGAAGCCCAGACCGCGATCGACATAGCGGGCGGCTATATGGCCGACCCGAAGAAGGTCGTGAACGCCCTGCGCATCGAGAACCAAGACCAGGTCATGCTGAAGGTCAAGGTCGTCGAGATGCAGCGCGACGTGCTGAAGCAACTCGGAATCGACTACGCCGCCAACGGCCTCGACATCTTTGGCGCGAAGGTGGTCGGCGCGACGCTGTTCCCCTTCAGCGCGACCGGAACCGTGCCGAGCAACCTGTTCGACCCCTTGTTGAACGGCGGGAAGGGCACGATCACCAATCCCGCCGTCGGCTTCTTCAACAAGAACAACACGTTCGGTACTCAGCTGCAGGCGCTCGAGCGCAACGGCGTGTCCCGGACGCTGGCGGAGCCGACCCTCACGGCGATCTCCGGCGAGAGCGCGAAATTTCTGGTCGGCGGCGAGTTCCCGATCATCACCGGCATCGACGCCGACACCCGCACCGCGACCGTCACCTTCAAGGAATTCGGCGTCGGGCTGAACTTTACGCCGGTCGTGCTCTCGGGCGGGAGGATCAGCCTCAAGGTCGCGACCGAAGTCAGCGAGATCGACAACAGCACGTCGGTGACGATGTCGGGCACCACGATCCCGGGCCTGAAGACCAGGCGCGCGGATTCGACGATGGAGATCCCGTCCGGCGGCTCGCTCGTGATGGCCGGGCTCATTCAGCAACAGACCAAGCGGGCGGTGAACGGTCTGCCCGGACTGATGAAGCTGCCGGTTCTGGGCCAGCTGTTCCGCTCCAACGACTATCAGAAGAACGAGACCGAGCTTGCGATCTTCGTCACGCCGTACATCGCCAAGGCGACGGCGCCCCAGAAGCTCGCCAGCCCCGATGACGGCTTCGCGGAGCCGACTGACCAATCGAACCTTCTGCTCGGCCGCCTGAACCGCCTCTACGGGATCCCAGGCGAGATCGATCCGAGGACCGTCAGCCACAATCACGGCTTCATCCTCGACTGAGCCACGCCGAACGGAGTTCCCGAAGATGACTTCCTTGCGTCACTCTCCGTTCCGTGCGGCGCTGGCGGCTGGCGCGGTCGCCGCCTCCGCCTTGGCGCTTGCTGGCTGCCACGGCGACCGGATCGTCGCCGATTCCTATCCGCAGACTTACGCGCAGCGCCACCCGATTGTCCTCGCCGAGGGCGCCGCAAGGCTTGATCTGCCGGTCGGCGGCGGCCGGAGAGGACTGACTGACCGCCAGAGAGACGACATCCGGGCCTTCGCGGCGGACTGGCGGAAGAACGGGCGTGGGCCTGTCGGCATGCTGGTGCCGGCGGGTGGAGCGAGCGCCGGGGCGGCCGACTACGCCCTGCCGGCGATCCGCACCACGCTCGCTGCGGCCGGCGTGCCTGCAACCTCCATCGTTAGCCAGCGTTATCCGGCTGATGGCGCCGGCGTAGCGCCGGTCAAACTCGGCTTCGTGAAGCTGAAGGCGAAGGTGCCGCATCCCTGCGGTCTCTGGCCCGAAGATCTCGGCTACGGCGGCGGCGATCTCTACGGCGAGACGCAGAACCGGGAGTACTGGAACTTCGGCTGCGCCGCGCAACAGAACCTGGCCGCCCAGGTGGCCGATCCGGAAGATCTTGCGAGGCCGCGCACCGAGACCCCGGTATACGCGGCGCGCCGTCAGACGGTCATGGAGAAGTACCGGGCCGGGACCGACACGACGACCGACTATCGGCAGTCGGACGTCCAGGTCAGCACCATCGGCGGCGGAAACTAAGCGGGACGCATGATGATCAAGCACGTCCAAGAGCAGGCCGGCGGGTTTGGGAGCCAGGCGGATGGGTCCGGCGGGGCCGCAGCCCAGGTGATCGCGCCGCTTCCCCGGGTGTCGATCCAGGCGTTCTGCGAGACGCCGGAGATCGCGCGGCTGATCGAGCAGTCGACCTCCGACCGCCGCATGGAGAAGGCGCACGTCAAGGTCCAGATGGGCGGCGGCCTCGCCGCCTCGGAGGCCTACAAGAACGCGCCGACGCCGAACGTCATCGTCATCGAGGGCGACGCGCATCGCGAGCGTCTGCTGGAGACGCTCGATCGGCTGTCGGAGGTCTGCGACAACGACACCAAGGTCGTCGTGGTCGGTCAGGTCAACGACGTTCTGCTCTATCGCGAACTGATGCGGCTCGGCGTCAGCGACTATCTGGTCCCGCCTTTCGGCGTCGTGGACCTCGTGCGCTCGCTTTCGGAAATTTTCCGCGCGCCGGGCGCGGACCCTGTGGGGCGGACAGTCGCCTTCGTGGGCGCGAAGGGCGGCGTCGGCGCGTCGACGGTCGCGCACAACGTGTCCTGGGCTATCGCTCGCCAGCTGAAGCTCGACTGCGTGGTCGTGGACCTCGATCTCGCGTTCGGCACGGCCGGGCTCGATTTCAATCAGGATCCGCCCCAAGGCGTCGCCGAAGTCGTGTTCGCGCCGGACCGGCTCGACGCGGCGCTGGTCGACCGGCTGCTTTCGAAGTGCACCGAACAGCTGAGCCTGCTCGCCGCGCCTGCGACGCTCGATCGGGTGTACGATTTCCACGAGGACGTGTTCGACCCGCTGCTCGAGATCCTGCGCTCGAACGTGCCGTGCGCGGTGCTCGACATCCCCCATGTCTGGACCGCGTGGTCGAAGCGCACCCTGATCGCGGCTGATGAAGTCGTGCTGGTGGCGAGCCCCGACCTCGCCAACCTCCGCAACGCCAAGAACATCATCGACCTGCTGCGCAGCGCGCGGCCCAACGACGCCGCGCCGCGTCTGGTGCTCAACCAGGTGAACGTGCCGAAGCGGGCCGAGATCAAGCCGAACGACTTCGCCAAGGCCCTCGACCTGCAGCCGTCCGCGATCGTGGCGTTCGATCCCCAGTTGTTCGGAACGGCCGCCAACAACGGCCAGATGATCGCGGAGACGGCGCCGTCCAACAAGGTCAACGAGGCCTTCCTCGAGCTGGCGAAGAAGCTGACCGGCAAGAGCGAGGCGCGCCGCGTCAAGAAGACGATGCTCGATCCGATCATGGCGCGCATCAACTGGAAGAAGGCTGGCTGACGCCGGCCGCGAGCGGAGCGAACGATGTTCGGAAAGCGTGGGTCTACGGTCACGCCTCCAGCGGGCGGCTTCGGCCGCACGTCTGGCAATGGCGAGTTCGGCGCGCCCCTGATCCCCGTCGCCCCGATCGCGCCGGCCCCCGCCGTCGCGCAGCAGCCGGACCCGCGATCCGCCCCGCCGCCGCCTTCACCGTCCGAGGCGAGGCGCTCGGACGACTACTTCCAGACGAAGAGCAGGATCTTCGGCGCGCTCATCGAGGCGATCGACCTCGCGCAGCTCGCGCGCCTCGACACCGAGAGCGCGCGCGAGGAAATCCGCGACATCGTCAACGAGATCATCGCGATCCGAAACGTCGTGATGTCGATCGCCGAGCAGGAGGAGCTGCTCGAGGACATCTGCAACGACGTGCTCGGCTACGGCCCGCTCGAGCCGCTGCTGGCGCGCGACGACATCGCCGACATCATGGTGAACGGCGCGGAGCGGACCTACATCGAGGTCCAGGGCAAGGTGCAGAACACCCATGTCCGGTTCCGCGACAACGCGCAGCTGTTGAACATCTGCCAGCGCATCGTCAGCCAGGTCGGCCGGCGCGTGGACGAAAGCTCCCCGATCTGCGACGCGCGCCTTCCGGACGGCTCCCGCGTCAACGTCATCGTGGGGCCGCTCGCGCTCGACGGGCCGACGCTCACCATCCGCAAGTTCAAGAAGGACAAGCTGACGCTCGACCAGCTCGTCCGGTTCGGCTCGATCAGCCCGGAAGGCGCCGAGATCCTCAAGATCATCGGCCGCGTCCGCTGCAACGTGCTGATCTCGGGCGGCACCGGCTCGGGCAAGACCACGCTCCTCAACTGCCTGACGCGCTACATCGACGAGGACGAGCGCATCATCACCTGCGAGGACGCGGCCGAGCTCCAGCTGCAGCAGCCGCATGTGGTGCGCCTCGAGACCCGCCCGCCGAACCTCGAGGGCGAGGGCCAGGTCACGATGCGCGACCTCGTCAAGAACTGCCTGCGCATGCGTCCGGAACGGATCATCGTGGGCGAAGTGCGCGGACCGGAGGCGTTCGACCTCCTTCAGGCGATGAACACCGGCCATGACGGCTCGATGGGCACCCTGCATGCGAACTCGCCGCGCGAGGCTCTGTCGCGTCTCGAGAGCATGATCACGATGGGCGGCTATTCGCTGCCCTCGCGGACCATCCGGGAGATGATCACGACTTCCGTGGATGTGGTGATCCAGGCCTCCCGCCTGCGCGACGGCTCGCGCCGCATCACGCATGTCACCGAGGTGATGGGCATGGAGGGCGACGTCATCATCACCCAGGACATCATGCTGTACGACATCCTCGGCGAGGACTCGAACAAGCGCCTTATCGGCCGGCACCGTTCGACGGGCATCGGTCGCCCCCGGTTCTGGGAGCGGGCGCGCTACTTCGGCGAGGAGAACAGGCTGGCCGCCGCCATCGACGCGATGGACGCCGACGCCGCGACACGCGTCGCATGACGCCGCCGAGGGACGCCGCGCGATGATCATCCCGTCCAATCTCGCCGTCATCCTGCTGGCCGGCATCGCGGCCGCCGGAGCGGCTTACGCGCTGCTCTACCCCTATCTGTCCGGCGCCGCCCGGCTGGAGAAGCGCCAGAAGATGGTCGGGCTCGACCGCCGGCGCAGCGTCTCGCCGACGGTGGCCGCGGACAGTCTGAGGCGCGGCCAGGTCGCGGACAGTCTGAAGGCGCTCGACGAGCGGCAGAAGCGGATCAACCGGCCGTCGCTCGATATGCGCATCGCGCAGTCCGGCCTGAGCTGGTCCAAGGAGCGGTTCTACATCGTGAGCGCCGCGACCGGCGCCGCGCTGGCTTTCGGGGCGTTCATGGCCACCGCCGACTGGCGCATCGCCGCGGCGCTCGGCTTCGTCGGCGGCCTCGGCGCGCCCCGCTGGATGCTGTCGTTCCTCAAGAAGCGGCGCATCAACAGGTTTCTCAACGAGCTTCCGAACGGCGTCGAGGTCATCCTGCGCGGCCTGAAGTCGGGCCTCCCGCTCGGCGACTGCATTCGCATCGTCGCCAACGAGGCGCAGGAGCCGGTGAAGTCGGAGTTCCGCAAGATCGTCGAGGAGCAGGCCGTCGGCATCCCGCTCGCGGACGCCGCAGGCAAGCTCTACGAGCGCATGCCGGTCTCGGAGGCCAACTTCTTCGGCATCGTGATCGCGATCCAGTCGAAGGCCGGCGGCAGTCTCTCGGACGCGCTGGGCAACCTCTCGAAGGTGCTGCGCGACCGCAAGAGGATGAAGCAGAAGATCCAGGCGCTCAGCATGGAGGCGAAGGCCTCCGCGTCGATCATCGGCGCGCTGCCGCTGATCACCATCGGAGCGATCTCCTACACCAGCCCGAGCTACATGGAGCTGATGTGGAACACCGGGATCGGCCGCGCGATGCTCGTGCTGTCCGCCGCCTGGATGCTGGCCGGCATCCTGGTCATGCGGAAGATGATCAACTTCGACTTCTAGGCCGCCACCGGCGGATAACGGCGCGGCGCGCAGCGGGGACCGGCAGATGGTCGAGCAGATCTTCAGGACCATTAATGATCCGCACGCGATGGCCGCGCTGCTCGCCGCCGTCGCCGCCATCGCGACGGTGCTGACCTTCGCGATGCCGTTGCTGGCCGGCAACCCGCTCGACAAGCGCATGAAGGCGGTCGCGACGGAGCGCTCGAAGATCCGGGCGCGCGAGCGCGAGCGGCTCGCCCGCGGCGAACGCCGGGGCCTGAAGCGCGAGCCGAAGGCCTACATGCAGAACATCGTCAGCCAGTTCAATCTGGCGAAGCACCTTGGCACGGAGGACGCCAAGGAGCGGCTGCAGACGGCCGGCTACCGCGGACAGAGCGCGATGGTGGCCTTCCTGTTCTTCCGCCTGGTGGCGCCGCTCGTCTTCCTGGCCGTCGCGCTGTTCTATCTCTTCGTCGTCAACGACTTCGGCCTGTCGCCGCTGCTGCGCGTCGGCGGCGCCGTCTTCGCGACCTATCTGGGCGTCAAGGCGCCGGAGCTGTTCCTCAAGAACCAGACGCAGAAGCGGCAGAGCTCGATCAAGAAGGCGTTTCCGGACGCGCTCGACCTGATGCTGATCTGCGTCGAGTCCGGCATGTCGATCGAGGCGGCGTTCCGCAAGGTGGCGGACGAGATCGGCTCCCAGTCGGTGCCGCTCGCCGAGGAACTGACGCTCGCGATGGCCGAGATGGCGTATCTGCAGGATCGCCGGCTGGCCTATGAGAACCTGGGACTGCGCACCGGGCTCGACAACGTCAAGGCGGTCGGCACGGCGCTGATCCAGGCCGACAAATACGGAACGCCGATAGGGCAGGCGCTGCGCGTGCTCGCGCAGGACAGCCGCGACACGCGCATGGCGGACGCCGAGAAGAAGGCGGCCGGGCTGCCGCCGAAGCTCACGGTCCCGATGATCGTGTTCTTCCTGCCCGTGATCTTCATCGTGATCCTCGGGCCCGCCTACATCCAGGTGATGGCGGTCAAGTAGACGGGCTGGCTACTCGCGCGGCGGGAGCTCTTCGGCAGGCTCGATGTCCGGCTCGGCCGGCGCGGTCGGCTGGTGCGGGAAGCCCTCGATCGAACCGAGAGGCTTGGCGTCGCGCTTGATCTCGATCGGGCTAGTCACCCAGGCGGTCATCAGCTCCGCGAGCGAGCGCAGCGCGTGCATGTGGATGCGCTCATAGCCGTGGCTCGCGTCGACGCCGAACGTGGCGAGCGCCGTCCGCACGTCGGCGCCTGCCTCGATGGCTGAGGCGCTGTCGGAGCGGTAGTAGCGGAACACGTCGCGCTGGTGGCGGATGTCGTGCTCGCGCGCCAGCCGGATCAGGTCATGCGTCAGGTGGTAGTCGAACGGCCCGGTCTGGTCCGCCATCGCGATCGTGACGCCGAACTCGTCGCTCGCCTGCCCGGGAGCGGTCGTGCCGTTGTCGATGGTCACCATCGCGGCGACGTCATGCGGCAGCACCGCGGAAGCGCCGACGCCGACCTCCTCGGCGATGGAGAGCACCCACCAGGTGTCGACCGGCGGCTTCACGCCAGACTCGATCACGGCTTTCAGCGTCGCCAGCAGAATGGCGACCCCGGCTTTGTCGTCGAGATGGCGCGAGACGATGAAGCCGTTGTCGAGGAACTCAGCCTGCGCGTCGATCGCCACGACGTCGCCGACGTGGAACCCGAGACGCTGCAGATCGGCCACGTCGCGCACGAGGGCGTCGACGCGGACCTCCACATGGGGCCATCCGGTCGGCTGGGTGTCGACGTCGTCGCCGAAGGTGTGGCCCGAAGCCTTGAGCGGCAGGATCGAGCCCCTGTAGGCGCCCTGTTCGGTGAAGATCGTGCAGCGCGCGCCTTCGGCGAAACGCGCGGACCAGTGGCCGATCGGCACGACCTCGAGGCGGCCATTGGGCTTCAGCAGCTTCACCTGGGCGCCGAGCGTGTCGAGATGCGCGATCAGCGCGCGCGAGGGGTTCCTCGCCTTGCCCGTGAGCTTGGCCCGGATCGCGCCGCGGCGGGTCACCTCGGGCTCGACGCCGAGCCGGACCAGCTCGTCCACGACCGCATGCGTGATGCTGTCCGTGAAGCCGCTCGGGCTCGGGATCTTGAGCAGCCCGCGGAGCTGCTCGGAGAGATAGTCGATGTCGACGTCAAGACGCGGCATGTGATCTCGGGGCCGGCTGGGGTGTCATGCGGACGAATCGGAGGGCGCCGTCTTACCACGGAGCGCGAGGGAGCTCCCGCCGGACGGTCGCCTCCGGTTCGGAGTGAATGCTTCTAGCCCCGCCCGACCCGGCGTGCGGCGGCCGGCATCGACAGCGGGAACAGCAGGTCAACGAACCGCTCCGCCGTCGGCTGCGGCTCATGATTGGCGAGCCCGGGCCGCTCATTGGCTTCGATGAACGCATAGTCCGGCTCGCGCGGCGAACGCACGATGAAGTCGACCCCCACGACCGGAATGTCTATCGCGCGCGCCACGGTCACCGCCGCTTCCACGAGCCGCGTATGCACCATGCCGGTGACGTCGTGGATGGTGCCGCCGGTGTGCAGGTTGGCGGTCTTGCGCACGGTGACGGCCTGGCCCTCGGCGGGAATGTCGTCGAGCGAGAACCCGGCGGTGCGGACCGCGCGTTCGGTCTCCTCGTCCATCGGGATCGAGCTTTCGCCGCCGGTCGCAGCGGAGCGGCGGCGGCTCTGCGCGGCGATCAGGTCGCGTATCGTGGTCCGGCCGTCGCCGATCACCTGTGCGGGCCGTCGGATCGCGGCCGCGACCAGCTTGAAATCGATCACGATGAGCCGGAGGTCGTCGCCCTCGGCCTTCTTCTCGATGATCACACGGTCGCAATAGGCCCGGGCTCGCTCGACCGCGCGCTCGACCTCCTCGATCGTCTCGAGCCCGACCGATATGCCGCGCCCCTGTTCGCCGCGGGCCGGCTTCACCACCACAGACCCGTGCTCGGCCAGGAAGGAGGCGAGCTGTTCCGGATCGCCGGCCTCGATCTGGTCGGGAACGACCACGCCGGCGCGTGCCACGGTCCGGCGGGTCACGGCCTTGTCGTCGCAGATCGACATCGCGACGCCGTTGGTGAGTTCGCTCAGCGACTCCCGGCAGAGGATCGATCGTCCGCCATGGGTCAGCCGGAAGAAGCCGCCCTCGGCGTCCACCACCTCGACCCCGATCCCGCGCCGGCGGGCCTCGTCGACGATGATCTTGGCGTAGGGGTTGAGCCCGTCGACCGTGGGGTCGCCGACGAACAGCCGCTCATTGATGTAGTTCCGGCGCTTCACCGAGAAGGTCGGGACCCGGAAAAAGCCCAGCTTCTCGTAAAGCGCGATGGCCAGCTCGTTGTCGTGCATGACCGAGAGGTCCATCGAGTGGCGGCCCCTCTTCTGGAAGAGCTCGGCCAGCCGCCGGACAAGAGTTTCGCCGACGCCCGGGTGGCGGGCCTGCGGATCCACCGCGAGGCACCACAGCGAGGCGCCGTTCTCCGGATCGCCGAAGGCCGCCGCATGATCGACGCCCATGACGGTGCCGATGACCTCGTTCGATCGCGTGTCGACGGCGACGAGGTGAACCAGTTCCTCGCGGTCGCGCGACCGTTCGTAAAAGTCCGGCGGGGCGCACACCATCTGGCGGGCGGCGTAGATGCGGTTGACCGAGTCGATGTCCACCCCGGTCTCGATCGGACGCACCGTGAAGGCCCGCTGGCCGCGCTTCGAGGGCCGGTAGCTCGACAGATCCAGGCGGAACATGTGGGATGGGTCGAGGAACAGCTCGAGCGGCGCCTGTGCGAGCAGCACGTGCGGGTCGTCGACATAGACCGCGATGTCGCGGCGGTCCGCGCCTTCCTCCCGCAGTTCGTCGGCGAGGGCGGCCGGGTCCCCGAACGTCTGCGCGAACAGCAACCGACCCCAGCCGCAATCCACGATGGCGTTCGCGCCGGCGCCGTCGTGCGGCGCGGCCCGCTCGCCTGCGGCCGGATCGCGGTTCGCGGGCGATAACGTCATGAGCATGAGTCCTCGTCTTCCAGTCTTGCGCCGGGTGTCAGACGCCGTGCGTCTGCAGCCAGACCTCGAGCAGCGCGCACTGCCATAGCTCCGACCCCTTGAGCGGCGTGATGTGGCCCTTGGGGTCGGCGAACAGCGCCTCGAGATAGTCGGGCCGGAACAGGCCGCGCGACCGGGCGGCCTCGCTGCTCAGCGCGTCGCGCACCATCTCCAGCGTCTTGCCTTCGAGATATTTGAGCCCCGGCACCGGGAAGTAGCCTTTCGGCCGGTCCACCACCTCGCGCGGCACGACCTGTCGCGCGAGGTCCTTGAGCACGCCCTTGCCGCCGTCGGCGAGCTTGTGCTCGCCCGGAATGCGGGCCGCAAGCTCCACCAGCTCATGGTCGAGGAACGGCACGCGCGCCTCGAGCGAGTGGGCCATCGTCATGTTGTCGACCCGCTTCACCGGGTCGTCGACCAGCATCACGGTGCTGTCGAGCCGCAGCGCCTTGTCGATGGCGTCGGGCGCGCCCGGCATGTCGAAATGCTCTTCGACGAAGGCGCGTGCGTGGTCGGCGCCGGCATATTCCTCGGTGACGTGCGCGAGGTAGCGGGCGTGGTCGCGATCGAAGAACGCCTGGGCGTAGGCGGCGGCGGGATCGGTGGCGGCCGCGACCTTCGGGTACCAGTGGTAGCCCGCGAAGATCTCGTCCGCGCCCTGGCCGCTCTGCACGACCGTGAGGTGTTTTCGAACCTCTTCGGAGAGCAGGTAGAACGCCACGCAGTCGTGGCTCACCATCGGCTCCGACATCGCGTCGATCGCGCCCGGCAGCGCGTCGAGCATCCGGCTCTCCTCGATGGAGATCTTGTGATGCGTGGTGCCGAAGCGCTCCGCGATCAGATCGGAGTATTTGAACTCGTCGCCTTCCTCGCCGCCGCGCGCCTCGAAGCCGATCGAGAAGGTCTCGATGTGGTTGTGGCCGAGCTCCGCCAGCAGCGCGACCACGAGGCTCGAGTCGACCCCGCCCGACAGCAGCACCCCGACCGGCACGTCCGCGACCATGCGGCGGGCGACGGCCGTCCTGAGCGAGCCGTGGACCATCTCGCGCCACTCGTCGAAGGAACGGGCCACGTCGGCGGCCGACCGCTCATAGGAAACGGTCCAGTAGACCTCCTCCTTGGTGCGGCCGTCCGGCTCGTAGATCCGCAGCGTCGCCGGGGGCAGCTTCCGCACGCCGGACAGGATCGTGCGCGGCGCCGGCACGACCGAGTGGAACGTCATGTAGGCGTTGAGCCCGACCGGATCGATCGAGGTGTCGACGCCGCCCGCCCGCAGCAGGGCCGGCAGCGAGGAGGCGAAACGGAGCCGGCCGGCGCCTTCCGAGAGGTACAGCGGCTTGATGCCGAGCCGGTCGCGGATGAGGATCACGCGGCCGGTGTCGCGTTCGTGGATCGCGATCGCGAACATGCCGAAGAGCTTCTTCGGCAGCTCGGTCCCCCAGGCGCGCCAGCCCTTGCTGATCACCTCGGTGTCGCCGTCGGAGAAGAAGACGTAGCCCTTGGCCTCGAGTTCGGCCCTGAGCTCCTTGTAGTTGTAGATGCAGCCGTTGAACACGATGGTGAGGCCGAGGGCCGGGTCGACCATCGGCTGCTCGGCCTTCTCGCTGAGGTCGATGATCTTCAGTCGCCGGTGCCCGAAGGCGACGCGGCCCCGCGCCACCACGCCGTCGCCGTCCGGCCCCCTGGCCTTCATGCAGCCAGTCATCGCCATGACCGACTCCACCGACGCCGGCTGGCCGAGGAAGGTCACCTCACCGCAGATTCCGCACATTTATCGTCGCGTTCCCGTTCTCTTAGTGCACTGCAGCTAAGGCGGAAGGCGAGAAAAGCGAGTCTGCACGGTTCCCGAGGCAGGCCCAAATGCTGGGCGCCCGAGAGGCCTCGGCTGCAATTCCGGCCCGCCGAGTGGCGGAGCCGGCGTCCTGCTTGATTAGGCCTGCGTCGCTCAGGCCTTCGGGGTGGTCAGGACGATCTTGCCCATGTGGGAGCTCTCCTCCATCAGCCGATGGGCGTCCGCGGCCTTCTCGAGCGGGAAGGTCGCGTGCACGATCGGCTTGACCTTGCCGGCCGCGACCAGCGGCAGCACCTCGCGCCGCAGCGCCTCGGCGATCGACGCCTTCTGCGCCACCGGACGCGCGCGCAGCGTCGAGCCCGTGACGGTCAGGCGCTTCAGCATGATCGGCGTCAGGTCGATCTGGACCTTCGGTCCCTGCATGAAGGCGATCTGCACCAGCACGCCTTCGGGGGCGAGGGACTTGATATTCTTGTTGGTGTACTCGCCGCCGACCATGTCGAGGATGACGTTGACGCCTTTTCCGCCCGTCTCCTCCTTCAGGACGGACTGAAAGTCCTCCGTGCGGTAATCGACCGCCCGCTTCGCCCCGAGCTTCTCGCAGAACGCGACCTTCTCCGGGCCCCCCGCGGTAGCGTAGGCCGTCGCGCCGCGAGCGACGGCGAGCTGGATCGCGGTGGTGCCGATTCCGGACGTCCCGCCATGGACGAGGAAGCTCTGGCCCGTCTTCAGGCCGGCTCGTTCGAACACGTTGGTCCAGACCGTGAAAAAGGTCTCCGGCAACGCGGCGGCCTCTGTCAGCGACAGACCCTCCGGGACCGGCAGGCACACGGCCGCGGGCGCCACGGCGTACTCGGCATAGCCGCCGCCCGTGAGCAGCGCGCACACCTGGTCGCCGATCTGGAGCCCGGTCACGCCCGCGCCGAGCGCG
>NZ_JBJKEX010000210.1:0-5370 GCF_045505405.1 Hansschlegelia beijingensis
CGCGGCGGCGAGCGCGGCCGCGCCCGCGGTGTGGTCCATATGGGTGTGGGTCGCCACCACATACCGCACCGTCTCGCCCGCGACCGCGCGCAGCAAGGAGGCGCGGTGCGCAGGATCGTCCGGCCCCGGATCGACGATCGCGACCTGGCCGCGGCCGACCACATAACTGGCGGTGCCCGTAAAGGTGAAGGGCGAGGGATTGGGTGCCACGATGCGGCGCACCAGCGGGGCGACCTCGACGACCGCGCCGGGCTGCGCCTCCGCGCTCAGGTCGAGGTCGAGGTCGTCGCTCATCACCGGCCCTGTTCGGCTCCCCGAAATGTTGGCGGTTGCGGGCGCTCCCGCGCGCCGCTATCCATCGCCCACGGCGAGCGGCCATAGCCGCTCGGTGGGGCGTCGCCAAGCGGTAAGGCAGGGGATTTTGATTCCCCCATGCGGAGGTTCGAATCCTCCCGCCCCAGCCAAGCACATCTTTGGCCCAAGAACCTCTTGGATCTTCCGTTCCAGCTGGGGAGTCCAGCCGCGAGGTGGGGCACAGTCCGGGGTCACAAGCCTGGGTCACGCGCCTCAACCGCCGGCGAAACACTCTGAACGCGCGCCTGAAGCGAAGGCGCAGTCCCATGGGTCGGGTTTCAAATCTCGCGCGGCGCGGCGCCGTCTATTACTGGCGCCGCAGGCTGCCCGCCGAAATCGCTTGTCGGATTGGCAAATCACACCTGGAAATTTCATTGCGCACGATGGATTCGCGGATCGCACGTTTCCGGGGAGCGCAGATGTCAGCACTCGCCGAGCGTCTGTTCGCTATGCCGATCTCCGCAATCCTCACCAAGCAGCAGGCCAGCGACCTGTTCACCGCGGCCTTCACGATGCATCTCGTCAAGATGATGCAGCTGAGGGAAATCGACCGCGCCGACGGCCGCAACCTCGAAAACATCGCCGAGCTCGAGCGCGCGAGAGGCCACGCCTATCTGATGCTGTCGGAGTTTGGCGCAGCCCCGTCGTCCGGAGAGCGCCAGCACCTGCTCTCACGCGGGTTGAGCGAACCGGGCGCGGATCGCGCCCTCCAGCAGCTCGAAGAGCTCCGCACGATAACGGCTTCGGCAACATCGGTCGGTCGGATCCAGAAGCTGCTTTCGACCATCGGAGCCGAGCCGAACGCGCGCAACGTGACGGCCTCGAAAAACATCTACTATCGCGCGCTTGGCGAAGCCCTGATCCGAAGCGCGGACATGGTCAACCTTGATCTGCCCTACGACGACCTCGTGGCGGAGGCGGTCGCGGCGCTTCTGGAAGAAGGAGCCCCGATCGACCGTGCGGGCGAGCTCGCCGCAACTTCGCCCCGGACGCCCTCCCCCGCGCCGAGCAATGTGGCGAACGCTCAGGATACGAACAGGAGCGCCGCAGTCGGCCCAACCATCGTGGCGCTCGGCGATCGCCTCTGCGCGAACAAGCAGGGCGACGATCATCACTGGACGCCGAAGACCGCCTCGCAGGCCCGTTCGATCTTCAATCTGCTCCAGCGCTTCATGAGCGAGAGCCATGGATCGGATCGGATCGCCGATCTGAGACAGGACCGCCTCGCCGCGTTCGATGTCCTGTTGCGTCGGACCCTTCCCAAAACGTATGGCAAGAGCCCTCACGACAAACTCAGGACCATCCGCGAGTTCGAGGACAGCGCGAAGGGGCCGCAAAGCGCGGAACGCGGTCTCGAAATCGGCACGCGCAACAGGCACTGGACCTTCATCGGCCAGCTGATCGAGTTCGCAAAATCAAGCGGCGAGACCGTGGACGAGCGGCTCGACGCGTCCAAATTTCACCAGCGTCAGAACAAGCCGGCTCGCCGACAACGGCCGGTCCCGAAGGAGGACGCCGTCGCGGGCCTTTTCGGGTCCACGATCTACACCGGCTACGCCCATTGGCGCAGGCTCGCCAAACCCGGACCGCTCGTCCTTCACCGGGCCGCTTACTGGGTCCCGATCATACTGGCTTACTCCGGCATGAGACGCGACGAGGCCTGCGGCCTGGCCGTCGATGATGTCGGCTTCGTTGACGGCGCAGCCTATTTCATGGTTCGCGGAAACAAATTCCGGCGCCTCAAGAACGAGGTGTCTGAGCGGAACATCCTCGCTCATCCCGAACTCATCCGCCTCGGCTTCGTCGGCTATGTCGAGAAAATCAGGGCCGTCGGCCATGAGCTGCTGTTTCCTGATCTCTACTCAGCCTCGTCAAGGGGCCAGCTGGGAGACCGCTTCTACAAGGAGATCGCGTCGGTCATCAAAAAGTACGCCGCCTCGCCCCATGGCTACCGTCACTTCTTCAACGACCAGCTCAAGAAGGCCGGCGTAGCGGAAGAGTTTCGCCAGGATCTGATGGGCCACACAGGCAGGTCGGAGACGACCAACCGCTATTGCGACCCGATTGAGGTCATGAAGCAGCGCAAGCTTCTGGAGAAGCTTCCCACACTGACGAAGCACCTGAAACCGGTCGAAGTCCAGCTGCTCGACTGGGTCGCAAACCGTGAAGCCGCGCCTTGGGCGAAAGCCTCTCGCCGAGCGGCTCTTCTGCGAGCCTGAACGACCGGCGGCCGAGGACTTGCCTCTGCCGGTGGTCGTCGCGGTATTCGGCGATGTGAGGAGATTTTGATGTGATGACATCATCAGATCGCGAGCCGCCGCGACGGCCTGTCTGACGGCATCTCCCCGGTCCAGCCCTGCTGAAACGAGGCGCTTGCGCGCAGAAGCGTTTCGGCTCGGGGGGCCGAGGGGCGACAAACCCCTCCCCGACATCGGGCTCAGCGTCGTTCGGGATCCGGAACACTCCGGTCGTGTAGCCGATGTCGATGCCGATCGCGTCGCCCCTTGGCATCGGGCGCCCCATCGCCTCCGGGGCCCTGACGATAAGACCAATCCGGCCCGAGGCGTCCACAACCAGATCGGCCCTGATATCCTTGGCCTCTCCGTTCTCGTCGTCGACGCGGACGCCGGTCGCCCGACTTCCGTCAGGAGCCGTGGAAACGCCAAGCGCGGCGACCCCGCGGCGGATCGTGACGTTGGTCTGCGCCTTTAGCCTTTGGCTGATGACGCGTTCCAGAACCGGTCGCGTGGCAGCGAAGGTCGGGCATGGAATCCGGCGCTGGGGCAATGCGCCGACGCCGGGCACTTCCTGTCGTGTATCCCAGCCGGCCGAGAGGGGAAGCGCGCCGGCTTCGGTCAGCGCCTGGCTGAGGCCAGGAGGAGACCGGCAGCTGCTCGAGCGCGGCGATCGCTGGCATGCGCGCCGCCCAGTCGAAGCCGTTCTTCGTGAAGATCCGGACCTGCCCGCCGTCGACGGGGCACGCTCGCTCCCCCCCGCAATCTGCCGGACCAGCTACCAGCGGTTGTTGATCGCAGGATTAACACCGACCGCGCGCTTGATTTCGGTGTTTCCGCGCCATCAATGTACATTTCAAATTAGCCGACGAATAGAATTGGACGTTGCAAGGCGTCCAGCGGGACAAGTGTCGATCGCAGGATGGCGGCGGGGGACGTATAATGGAAAATTATAACCAAATTTACATCAAATCGCACCTCAGACGCGCGGGCTGACATCGCGTCTATTGGTCATCCTAACCTTCGGCTACGGCTTGACTCGGCGGCGCGAAAGGATCTCCGCGCCGCCTCTCATCTGAAGATGATCGCTGGATCCGGCGATCGGGACATGCGCGAACGCGGCCCGCAGCCGTGACGTTCTGGACTGCGCCCCGCCCCGGGGAGCGGCCGCAAGAGCTTCTTGGAGCCAGAAGATGAGCCGACTAATAAATCCAATGGTTCTGTCGATCGTCTTCACCGTCGAGGCGGGGTTCTTCGGAAGCGCAGCTCTCGCGCAGCAGTATATGGGCTATGACGACACGCTGAGCGGCTCCTACAATTACACGATCTCCGGCCGCCCGGGCTTCGCGGTGGAGCAGCTGGGGAGCGTGACCGACGCGACGCCCCTCTCTCTGACGAGCTCCGGCGCGAGCGTCACGTTCACCAACCCCTCGGCGTCGACCGCTCAAGGGGTCATCGGGGGCATCTACCAGTCGACCCTCGGAAACGGCGGAGACAAGGGCGAGCCGCCCGGCGCAGGCACTCCGACAGGATCGATCACCACCAACCTGAGCCTGCTCGACATGGAGCTCGCCTTCACGCCCGGCTCGATACCGATGAACGCCGTATTCGGGCTCTACGTCCAGACACACGGGGGGACGGGAGGCGACAGCACCAGCCATGACTACAGCGGCGCGCCTGGCTCCGCGGCGGGCGTTGTCGATCTGACGCTCAGCAACAGCACCATCTCGGTGAACACCAACGCGCAGACCCCCAAGGGGGCGGCCGTGTTCGTCGAGCAGATCGGCGGCGCCGGCGGCGCCGGCTATCACGACCAGTCCGCGGGGCTCGGCGGCGGCAGCGGTCCGGCGACGATCAAGGTGACGGACAGCACGATCTCGGCCAAAGGCGACCACATGGGCGGCCTCGTCGCCAGACAGACCGGCGGCGCGGCCGGCGTGGCCGACGGCGACGACAACGACAACAGCAATGGCGCCATCGGCGGCAGCGGCAACGCTCTGACGATCACGCTCGCACAGGGCTCCGGCGACGGGAACGTCATCTCGACGGCCGGCTCAACCGCGTCCGGCGTCTCCGCCGTAGCGGCCGGCGGCAATGGCTCGACCGGCGGCGACGACGGCATCGGGGTCAGCATCAACGTCACGCCCGGCAATGGCGGCGACGGCGGCAACGCCGGACACGCCGCCGGGCTGACCGCGGTGTCGGTGACCACCACCGGCCTGCTCGCGATCACCACGACAGGCTCGGATTCGTCGGGCATCGAGGCGAAAGCCCAGGGCGGAAAAGGCGGAAACGGCGGCGAAGCGCGCGGCACCGGCATCACCCCCTCTGCGGCCGGCGCCGGCGGTCGCGGCGATTCAGTGAGCGTCAGCGTCGGCGCCGGCGCGACGATCAAGACCAGCGGCTCTTCATCGAGCGCCGTTCTGGCCTCCGCGAAGGGCGGCCAAGGCGGCATGAGCGGGACGGTGGACGCCGTCGGCACCTTCTCCCAAGGCCAGCCCGGTGGGGCCGGCGGCGCCGCCGAGCTCGTAACGGTCTCGGCGGACGCCGGCGTCACGCTCACCACCTCGGGCGATTCATCGAACGGGATAACGGCTCTCAGCATCGGCGGCGACGCCGGGGACGCCGGGGCGATCACCGCCGGCCTGGGCGACGGTCATGGCGGCGACGGCGGCCGCGGCGGGGATTCGGGCGGCGTCGCCGTCACGTCGGGAGCGACCATCGACACGTCGGGCGCCACCGCGCGCGGCATCCTCGTCCAGGCGATGTCGGGCGCGGGCGG
>NZ_JBJKEX010000211.1:0-5356 GCF_045505405.1 Hansschlegelia beijingensis
GCGTGTTTCTGCTCAGCCGGAAATAGTGTCCCGGCGCCCGCGCCCCGCCGGGACACTATTTCCGGCTGAGCAGAAACACGCCCTGGGCGCCGAACAGGTTCCAGAACCACCACGGCGCGTTCACCGGCGCGGGGCGGCCGGTGGCGTTGAGCGCGACCGCCCGCTCCATGCGCGCGCCGAGCAGATCCACGAGGTCGACGAAGTCGCGGATCGTGCAGAGATGGATGTTCGGCGTCTCGTACCAGGGGTCGGGGAGGTTCGCGGTCTGCGGCATGCGGCCCTCGAGCAGGAACTGCATCCGCACCCGCCAGTGGCCGAAATTCGGGAACGACACGATCGCGCGGCGGCCGATGCGCAGCAGGTCCTCCACCACCGCCTTCGGCCGCCTCGTGGCCTGCAGGGTCTGCGACAGGATGACGTAGTCGAAGGCGTCGTCCGGGTAGTGCGCGAGGTCGGCGTCCGCGTCGCCCTGGACGACCGACAGCCCGTGCGCCACCGAGGCGTTCACCCCGGACTGCGAGATCTCGATGCCGCGGCCGTCGACGCCGCGCCGGGCGATCAGAAGCCGCAGCAGCGCCCCGTCCCCGCAACCGACGTCGAGAACGCGCGAGCCCGGCTGCACCATCTCGGCGACCAGCAGATGGTCCGGGCGCGGCGCGGCCGCGAGCGTCTCGGCAGGCACGGGGGAGGCGGCGTCGAGAACGGTCATGGGGTTCTCACATGCAAGCGCGCTGCGCCTGACTTCAGGCGAGCGCCGTCCGATACGCCATTCGGCGCAGCCGGCAAAGCGCGCCGGCGCGGCGCCATCGCGCAGCGCGTCGCTACTCCTCGTCCGAGGACGGCGCTGCTGCAAGCTG
Organism: Hansschlegelia beijingensis; assembly: GCF_045505405.1. GTDB lineage: Bacteria > Pseudomonadota > Alphaproteobacteria > Rhizobiales > Methylopilaceae > Methylopila > Methylopila beijingensis_A. The sequence continues at coordinate 858 of NZ_JBJKEX010000211.1, forward strand.
AATGGAGGATGGCGCGGCCTGTCCGGTCATCAGAGAAGCCGAGGCTTCCGATCATCGCGCGACCGTCCTTCAGGAAACGCGTCGCCTCGGCATCCTCTGCGCCTCGACGGTGGTCAGTTTCGCGGACCATATCCTCCGCTTGACGAGATCGGCGATCACGTCCGCGGTGATCTGCGCCGTGAGATCCGCGATGCGCGGGCTCAACGTCCGCTTGGAGACCACGACCGACAACCGCCAGGACGGGGTCGGATCGACGATGCGGACCGTTTCGAGCTCCCCACGCGCGATCTCGTCGGAAAAGGCGAAGTGCGGCATCACGCCGACGAATCGGCCGCCGCTGACCATCTTGGCGATCGCCGGCAGGCTGTCGCAGTCGACCGCGCGGGGCGTCAGGTCCTGCCGCGCGGCGAGCTGGTGGAGCACCGTCCGCAGCACGTTCGGCCGGCCCGGCAGGACGAGCGGCAGATCGAACAGGCGCGCGAAGGGGATCTCGCCGCGCGCCGCCAGCGCATGGCCTTTCGGCACGAACAGCAGCAGCTCCTCGACCATCATCTCGGTCCAGGCGACGTTCTCGAAGGCCTTGTGATCGTAGAGCAGGGCGACGTCGATCCGGCCGGCCTGGATCAGCTCGTCGAGATAGCCGCTCATGGCCTCGACGACGCGCAGGTCGACGTTCGGCAGGCGCTGCGCGAAGGCGGCGTAGAGATCGGGCGCGAGCCCGCGCGCCGCGGAGGTCGGCAGACCGACCAGGACGCGTCCCGACGGGCTCTCGGTGAGCGATCGCAGATCGGCCTTGGCGTCATCGGCCTCCTCGAGGATGCGCCGGGCGCGCTCGCTGAAGCGCAGACCAAGCTCGGTGGGCGTGACGCCGCGGGCGTGGCGGACCAGAAGCTCGACGCCGAGCTCGTCTTCGAGGTTGCGCACCTGCTGGCTGAGCGACGGTTGCGCGACGCGCAGAATTTCCGCGGCGCGCGAAAAATTGCCGCTGTCGACGATCTGCACGAAGTAGCGAAGCTGCCTGAGATCCACGGCTTCTATCCGCCCCGGGTTGACATTTTTGAACCTGCCTAATAGTTGATCATTCGCCCAAAATATGGGTCAATCCCACAAAATAATCAGTGATATCAAGCCTTTAAGGGTGATCTCCGCGCGTCAGGCCGTGAGTAAACGGCAAGCCATAGGCTGAAGCAATAGCTGCGATCGGAAAACCGTCTTTGATTGTGGTTGGGCGGTCCGTCAGCTTTCGCGCGATCTTTAAGTCGATCACCCTTCGTCACCGCGCTGCGGCTTGATGTCCGAGAGGTTCAACATGGCGTCGACAAGACTATCGCGCAGCTCTGGCTGGCTGGCGGCTGCGGCCGTCGCGCTCTTCCCGTCCGCCGTGCTTGCCCAGAAGGCTCCTTGCATTGGCAATTCTGTCGCCACCACTGGTCCGGCGGCGTTTGGCGGCGCGGCGATCAAGATGGGCGCCGAGATCGCCATTGAAGAGATCAACGCCAAAGGCGGCGTGCTGGGCCAGAAGCTGAAGCTCATCCAGTATGACGACGCCGGCGCGCCGCCCCGCGGCGTCGACAACACCCGCCGCGTCGCGCTCGCCGACAAGTGCGTGGCGATCCTCGGCGGCTACCACTCCACCGTCACGGTGGCGCAGGCCGAGCCCGTGAACGCGATCGGCATTCCGTTCATCGGCGTGCTCGCGGCCAACACCAAGGCGATCGAGAACGGCAAGTCGCCGAACTTCATGTTCCGCGTCTCGGCCAAGGACAAATGGGTCGCGCGCTTCCTCGTCGAGAAGGCGATCGCGCAGTCGAAGACCGGCAAGATCGCGTTCTTCTACGAGAACACCGGCTGGGGCAACGGCGCGCTGCCGGACGTCCAGGCGGCGATGAAGGCCGCCGGCAAGGAGCTGGTCGCGACCGAGACCTTCAACTGGAACGACCAGGACATGACGCCCCAGGCGATCCGCGCCCGCGACGCCGGCGCCGACGTGGTGCTGTTCTGGGCGCTCGACCGCGAAGGCAACCAGATCCTCCGCTCGATGGACAAGGTCGGCTTCAAGCCGACGATCATCGGGGCCTGGGGCATCGCCGGCAATCTCGGCGAGCTCGCCGGCCCGCTCGCGAACGGCGTCCAGGTGGTGCAGACCTATACCTTCATGGGCGAAATGGACCCGAAGAAGAAGGCGCTCTGGGACAAGATCTCCGCAAAGTACGGTCTCAAGGACCCGCAGGAGATCAAGATGAGCTCCGGCGTCGGCAACGCCTATGACGCGATCTACATCATCGCGCAGGCGATCGAGAAGGCCGGCGCCTTCGACTGGGCCAAGGTCCGCGAAGCGCTCTACCAGGTGAAGCTGGAAGGTCTGGTGGCGAACTACGACCCGGCCTTCGACGCCTCCGATCCGGAGCGGCAGGATGCGATCCTTCCGCAATACTACAAGGTCACGGCCTGGCAGGACGGCAAGCTGCTCCCGATCGAGCAGACCCCCTACGGCAAGAGCAACTAAGGCTTCGGACGGCGCCGCCCTGCGCGCGCCGTCCACCGCCAACCGATCGGCAGGGGGGCTGCGGATCCCCGGCCGGCCGGACGCGGGCGGCTCCTCCCCCGGAACCGCCCGCGACATCCGAAAGCAGCGGAGCACATGACCACAATCCTGCAATACACGCTGTCAGGCCTCGCCATCGGCGGCGTCTACGCGCTCGTGGCGCTCGGCTTCCACATAATGTGGTCCACGGCCAAGGCCGTGAACTTCGCTCATGGCGACACCTTGATGATCGGCGCCGTGCTCGCCGTCATGGGCGTCGACGCCGGAATGCCGGTGTGGCTCGCCTGCTCGCTCGCGATCCTCGCCGGCGCGGTCTTCGGCGTGGCGCTGGAGCGGGTCGCGGTGCGGCCCTTCACGGCCCAGGCGAACTCCATCGGCTGGATGCTCTCCACGATCGCCATCGGCATCATGGCCGAGAGCCTCGCCACCATGCAGTTCGGCGGCTTCTCGCGGCCGCTGCCCTCTCCGGGCGTTGATCGCCCGATCAACGTGTTCGGCGCCGGCGTCTACGCGCAGGAACTGCTGATCCCCGCCGTCGCGATCGTGCTCACCCTCGGCCTCGGCCTGATGCAGAAGCGCACGCTGGTCGGCCGCGCCATGCGCGCCGTCGCCCATGACAAGCGCGCCGCCGCCCTGATGGGCATCAACGTCAACCGCATCGTCGCCCTGTCGTTCGGCCTCTCCGCGCTGCTCGGCGCCGGCGCCGGCGTGCTGGTCGCGCCGGTGATCCAGGCCTCCGCCACCATGGGCGTCCTGCTCGGCCTCAAGGGCTTCGCGGTCGCCATCATCGGCGGCATCACGAGCGCGCCGGGCGTGCTGGTGGCGGGCCTCGCTTTCGGCGTCCTCGAGAAGTTCGTCGAGGGCTACATCTCGACCGCCGCCCGCGAAATCGTGGCCTTCGGCGTCATGATCGCGGTGCTGCTGGTGTTCCCGCAGGGTCTGTTCGGCAAGCGTGAGACGGTGAAGGTATGAGCCGGTCGCATCTCCTCGGCTTTCTGGCCTTCGCCGCGCTGCTCGTCGCGGTGCCGCTCACGGCGGAGAACGAGTACGAACTCCGCCTGTTCATGCTGTTCCTGATCTACGGCCTGATCGCCGTCGGCCTGAACGTTCTGGTCGGCCTGACGGGGCTCGTCTCGCTGGGCCAGGCCGGCCTGTTCGCGCTCGGCTCCTACACGGGGGCGATCCTCGCCGTCCGGCTCGGCGCCGACCTCGTCACGGCGTCGATCGGCGCGGCCGTCGTGGCGGCCCTGTTCGGCGTCGCGCTCGCCTATCCCACGGTGCGCGTGCGCGGCGTCTATCTCGCGGTCGTCACCATCGCGTTCGGCATCATCGTCGAGAACGTGGCGATCGAGTGGACCGCGCTCACGGGCGGCACCACGGGCCTCTCCGGCATCCCGACGCCCAGCGTGTTCGGCTACGAGCTCACGGGCTACGGCTTCTATGGCGTGCTGGCCGCGACGCTGCTTCTGGCGACGCTTGCGGCTCACAACCTCACGGACAGCCGCTACGGCCGCGCCATGCTCGCGGTGTCGCAGAGCGAGATCGCGGCCCGCTCGCTCGGCGTCAACGCCACCGCGATGCGCATCCTCGCCTTCGTGGCGGCGGCGGTGACGGCCGGCGTGGCCGGCGTGTTCTACAGCTTCCTGAACCAGTACATCTCGCCGGACATCTTCACCTTCTCCGACAGCGTGCGCTTCCTGCTGATGGTCATCCTCGGCGGCGCGGCGACGACCTTCGGCCCGGTGCTCGGCGCGTTCGTGCTGACCTATCTCCCGGAGTACCTGCAGGACTTCCAGCTCTGGCAGAAGTTCGCCTATGGCGCGCTGCTGCTCGCCGTGATGTTCGTGCTGCCGCGCGGCGTCATGGGCACGCTCGGCCTCGGCCTCAAGCGGCTGCGCCCTGCGGCGCGCGGGCTCGACCCCGCGGAGGTGGCCTCGGCCGGGGCCGGACTGCC
>NZ_JBJKEX010000212.1:0-5347 GCF_045505405.1 Hansschlegelia beijingensis
GTCCGCGACGTAGCGGCAATTCGGCTGCTCGTAGATCTCGCCCGGCGTGGCGACCTGGACGAGCTGGCCGCATTCCCGGCGCGCAACAGCGCTTCGGCGGCCGCAACGATCTCGAGCGGCTCGCTCATGCGGCCGAGCCCGCTTTCTCCACGCTCGGCCATCAGGCCGGTCCCCGGTCCGACGAAGCGGACGCCGTCGGCTTCGAGGCGCGACACGTTCCGGCGGGTCGCCGGATGCGCCCACATCGTGGGGTTCATGGCGGGGGCGGCCAGCACCGGCGCCGTGGTGGCGATCAGCGCGGTGGAGGCGAGGTCGTTGGCGAGCCCGTTCGCCATCTTGGCCAGAAGGTCGGCGGTCGCGGGCGCGACCACTACCAGATCGGCGTCGCGCGCCAGCCGGATGTGGCCGACGTCGTGTTCGTCGGTCAGGTCGAACAGGTTCTGGAAGGCGCGCTCGCCCGTGAGCGTCGCGACCGAGAGCGGCGTCACGAACTCCGCCGCGGCGTCGGTCAGGATCGCTCGGACCGAACAGCCGCGCTCTTTAAGCCGCCGGATCAGGTCGAGCGACTTATAGGCCGCGATGCCGCCGCCGATGATGAGAAGGATGCGCGTCTCGCGCGCGGCGCCGCCCAGGCCTGTCACGGTGAACTCCGGGGTTACCCGAACACATAGAACACGAGCGAGATTGCGATCACCCACAGCGCGAGATCACCCCGGAACGCGCGGCGCTGCACGGCGTAGGCGATCGCCTGGATGCTTTCGTCCGAGAAGGTGACGCCTCCGCGCACGACTTCCTCGAGCTCCACCGACGTGCGGTTGACCCGCAGCAGCAGATCCGGGAGCTGCCCGACGCCCCTCGCCAGCTTCCGCAGCTCGTCCGTGGTGCGCTCCGCGATCCCCACAGGGCCAAGATTGCGCTCGATCCATTCCCGCACCACGGGGTCCGCGGTCCGCCACATGTCGAGCTTCGGGTCCAGCGTGCGCGCGACGCCCTCGACCACCACCATGGTCTTCTGCAGCATCAGGAGCTCCGGCCGCGTCTCCATCCGGAACAGTTCGGTGACCTCGAACAGCAGCGTCAGCAGGCGCGCCATGGAGATCTGGTCGGCGGTGCGCGAATAGATCGGCTCGCCGATGGCCCGGAGCGCCCGGGCGAACTCGTCGACTGACTCGTCGGCGGGAACATAGCCCGCCTCGAAATGGACCTCCGCGATCCGGCGGTAGTCCCGCACGATGAAACCGTAGAGGATCTCCGCGAGGAACCTGCGTTCCTTCATGCCGAGCCGGCCCGTGATCCCGAAGTCCACCGCGATCAGGGTGCCGGCGGAATCCACGAACAGATTCCCCGGATGCATGTCGGCGTGGAAGAAGCCGTCCCGCATCGCGTGGCGCAGGAAGGTTTGCATCAGGTGCCGTCCGAGGGCCGGCAGGTCGTGCCCCGCGGCGGCCAGGCCGGCGCGATCGGAGAGCTTCACGCCGTCGATCCACTCCATCGTCAGCACGCCGCGGGTGGTCCTCTCCCAGTCGACGGCCGGCACACGGAAGCCGGGATCGCCGGCGGTGTTCTCGGCGATCTCGGAGAGCGCGGCCGCCTCCAGTCGCAGATCCATCTCGATCGCGACCGATCGCGCCAGCGTCCGGACCACCTCCAGCGGCCTCAGCCGGCGGGTCTTCGGGACCCAGCGCTCCAGCAGGCGCGCGACGACAAACACGGCCGCCAGGTCGCGGGAGAAGCGGCGCGCCACATCGGGCCGCACGATCTTGACCGCGACCGCGCGCTCGCCGCCATCCTCGGTCCGCACCACCGCGCGGTGCACCTGTGCGATCGACGCCGCCGCGACTGCGGGCCCGACCGAGACGAAGCTTGCGGAGAGCGGCGCCCCGAGCGCCTCCACGATGGCCGCCTCCGCGACCTCGTGCGGGAAGGGCGGCACGCTGTCATGCAGCCGTTCGAGGTCGCGCGCGGTCTTGAACCCGACCACGTCGGGCCGCGTCGCGAGGAACTGGCCGAGCTTCACATAAGAGGGCCCGAGCCGCTCCAGCGCGTTGGCGAGACCTTCTCCGCCGTCCTTGGCGGAGCGCTTCTCGATCAGCCTGCCGAGGCGCAGCAGGGTGCGGGCGAGGGGGGGAAGCTCGAGCGGATCAGCGAGCCGCAGCGCGCCTTCGCGCGCCATGACGAAGCCCCCGCGGGCGAGCCGAAACAGATTCGGGACGGCGCTCAGAACGGGCATCGTCGCGACCTAGACGCCTGAACCGGCGCGGCGTGTCCTCAAGAAGGCCACCTCTAGATCCTGAAGCCGACATGCAGCGCCGCGACGCCGCCCGTCATGGGCGTCGCGGTGACCTGCTCGAATCCGGCCTCGCGCATCATGTCCGCGAAGGTCTCCGCGTCGGGAAACTTGCGGATCGACTCGACGAGATAGCGATAAGGCTCGGCGTCGCCGGCCACCATCCGGCCGAGCTGCGGGATGACCTTGAACGAGAACGCGTCGTAGATCCGGTCGAAGCCGGGCACGTCCACCTTCGAGAACTCGAGCACCAGCAGGCGGCCGCCCGGCTTGAGCACGCGGCGCATCTCCTTCAGCGCGAGGGGGATGCGGGGAACGTTCCGGATGCCGAAGGCGATCGTCACGGCGTCGAACGAGCGGTCCGGAAGAGGCAGGTCCTCCGCGTTGCCCTGGATGAAGGTGACGCGATCCGAGAGCCGCTTCTTGGCCGCGCGGGCGGCGCCGACCTCGAGCATGGCGCCGTTGATGTCCAGCACCGTGACCGCCACTCCGGTCCCGCCGGCGTCGATCGCCCGGAAGGCGATGTCGCCCGTGCCGCCGGCGACGTCCAGCAGGTCGAACCTGCGCGGGCCGCGCGGCAGCCCGATCGACGTGGTCATCACGGACTTCCAGGCCCGATGCAGACCGCCCGACATCAGGTCGTTCATCAGGTCGTAGCGCGACGCCACCTTGTGGAAGACGTCGTCGACCAGGCCCTGCTTCTCGCTGAGCGGAACGTCGGTGAATCCGAAATGGGTGTCGGTCCCGGCGTCGGGGCCGTGCTGTCCGTCCATGGGCGTCGCAATCCTCGGGCAGGGCGCGCGGACCCTAGCGCGGGGGCGGAGGCGGCGCCAGTCGCCAACGCCCAGACTTGAGCCGCGAGGCCCGCGGCCCGACATTCAGGGCCCCGCCCGCCGCGCCTCCCGAAAGCACCCCGTCATGCCTGAACTTCCCGAAGTCGAGACCGTGCGCCGCGGGCTCGCGCCCGTCATGGAAGGCCGCCGGATCGAGCGGGTGGAGGCCCGCCGGCCGGACCTGCGCTTCCCGTTCCCGGAGCGTTTCGCCGAGCGGATCGCCGGCCGCACCGTCACCTCGCTCGGCCGGCGCGCCAAATATCTGCTGGCGGATCTCGACGACGGCGAGACGCTGGTGATGCATCTCGGCATGTCCGGATCGTTCCGCGTCACCCTGCCGGAGACCGGACAGGCGCCTGGCGCATTCCATCATCCCCGCTCGAAGGCGGCGGCGCACGACCACGTGACGTTCGCGATGTCGGGGGGCGCGACCGTGACCTACAACGATCCGCGCCGCTTCGGCTTCATGGCGCTGATCCCGCGCGCCGGACTCGAGACGCACCCGCTGTTCCGGCATGTCGGGATCGAACCGCTGGGCAACGAGCTCGACGGCGCCCTGCTGGCGCGGCTGTTTCACGGCAGACAGACAAGCCTCAAGGCAGCGCTGCTCGACCAGCGGCTGATCGCCGGGCTTGGCAACATCTATGTCTGCGAGGCGCTGCACCGCGCCCGGTTGTCGCCAAAGCGCCTGGCGGGCTCGACCGCCAGCAAGAGCGGCGGCCCCACGGCGCGCTCGGAGCGGCTGGGGCTCGCGATCCGCGAGGTGCTGCAGGCCGCGATCGCGGCCGGCGGCTCGACCTTGCGCGACTTCTCCCACGCCGATGGCGAGCTCGGCTATTTCCAGCATTCGTTCCGCGTCTATGACCGGGAGGATGAGCCCTGCCCGACGCCGGACTGCCGCGGGGTCGTGAAGCGGATCACCCAGACGGGACGCTCGACCTTCTTCTGCCCCGTCTGCCAGGAATGACGCGAAGCGGCGGCGTCCGCCCCGACGGGCCGCGGACGCGGGGCCCGATCGTCATCGCTACGAAGCGCTCTATGCTTTCCCGACGATCCGGACGAGCTCCAGCCGGATGACGCCTGTCACCCAAGAGGCCCCATGACGCCATCCTTCGAAACCGTCCTGGTCGAGACCCGCGGCGCCGTCGGCCTCATCACGCTCAACCGACCGAAGGCCATGAACGCGCTCAACGCGCAGCTCGTCCGCGAGCTTGGCGAGGCGGTGGCGGCGTTCGACGCAGACGACGCCATCGGCGCCTTGGTGATCCGGGGCGACGAGAAGGCCTTCGCGGCGGGCGCGGACATCCGCGAGATGGCGGAGCAGGGCTTCGCCGACGTCTATCTCGCCGATCTCGGTGGCGCCTGGCGCAAGCTGCTCGGCTGCCGCAAGCCGCTGATCGCCGCGGTCTCGGGTTACGCGCTCGGCGGCGGCTGCGAACTCGCAATGATGTGCGACATCATCATCGCGGCGGAGGACGCCAAGTTTGGCCAGCCCGAGATCACGCTCGGGATCATTCCGGGCTTCGGCGGGACGCAGCGCCTCACCCGCGCGGTCGGCAAGGCGAAGGCCATGGACCTGATCCTGACCGGCCGGATGATGGACGCGCAGGAGGCGGAGCGTTCGGGGCTCGTGGCTCGCCTCGTTCCGCCCGAGCGCCTGACCGAGGAAGCGATGGCGATCGCGGACCGCATCGCCTCGCTGCCGCGCGTCGCGACGTTCTCCGCCAAGGAGGCCGTCAACGCCGCCTTCGAGAGCCCGCTGTCCGAGGGCGCCCGCGCCGAGCGCCGTGCGTTCCAGGCGCTGTTCGCGACGGAGGACCAGAAAGAGGGAATGGCCGCGTTTCTGGAGAAGCGGAAACCGCAGTTCAGGAACCGGTGACGCTCAGCGGGTCACGGGCTCGTTGGGGAGCTCGTCCCCGAGGCCCGGCTGCGGCGGCAGGACATCGGCGAGCGCGTCGCCGCAGCGCTCCACCGCCGCCACGATCCCGTCCGCCACCCGTCCCTGCTTGGCGGCGGCCACGATCGCCATGACGGTCTCGCGCCAGGTCTCGGGGGCGACCGCGGTGTGCACCCCCTCGTCCGCGATGACCTCGACATGCCTTTCGGCCAGCGCCACGTGGATCAGCACTCCCGTGCGCTCCTTGGTGCGGCCGAGCCCAAGCTCCATGAAGGCGCGCTCCGCGGCGCGGCGCGCGGCCGACGCCGGTAGCCTGTCCAGGCGCAGGGC
>NZ_JBJKEX010000213.1:0-5296 GCF_045505405.1 Hansschlegelia beijingensis
TGCGCCTCCGCGGAGGCGGGCGAGATGTCGGGGTCGAGCCCGGAGCCCGAGGCCGTCACGAGATCGGCCGGAACGGGGCCCGCGAGCCCGTCCTCGCTCCGCGCCTTCGCGACGTCGCCCGCGATGCGCTCGGCGAGCGCCTTCGAGGTGGGCCCGAGATTGGATCCCGAGGAGGAGTTGGCGTCATAGCCGTTCTGGCCGGCCGCAGAGGGCCGCCCGTGGAAGTAGCGCGGGCTGGCGAACGCCTGGCCGATCAGGGCGGAGCCGACCAGCTGGCCGTTCCTCTCGATCATCGAGCCGTTCGCGGCGGCCGGAAAGGCGACCTGCGCGACGCCCGTGATCGCCAGGGGATAGGCGAGGCCGAGCAGGAGGGTGAACAGGGCCATCAGGACGATGGCGGGACGAAGCTGGGCGAGCATGAGGGTGTCCATTCCACTGAGCGACGGGGCGCGCGACGCGCTTCCGTTCGTCGTCCTCCGGCTTGACCGGGGGACCCACCTCGGACGTCGAGTTCGACGCGCGACGTGGATGGTCCGGTCGAGCCGGACCATGACGGCGGGGGCTGGGTCAGGCGTTTAGGCGAGCCCCAGCGCCGAGACGCCGAGGTCCACGAGCTTGATGCCGACGAAGGGCGCGACCAGGCCGCCGAGGCCGTAGATCAGCAGGTTCCGGCGGAGCAGCGCCGCGGCGCTGGACGGCGTGTAGGAGACGCCCCTCAGCGCGAGCGGCACCAGCGCGACGATGATCAGCGCGTTGAAGATGATCGCCGACAGGATCGCGCTCTGCGGGCTGCTGAGCCCCATGATGTTGAGCGCGCCGAGCGGGGGGTAGAGCGCGACGAACATCGCGGGCACGATCGCGAAATACTTCGCGACGTCGTTGGCGATCGAGAAGGTGGTGAGCGCGCCACGCGTCATCAGCAGCTGCTTGCCGATCCGCACGATCTCGATGAGCTTGGTCGGGTCGCTGTCGAGGTCGACCATGTTGCCGGCCTCGCGGGCGGCGACCGTCCCCGTCTGCATCGCGACGCCGACGTCGGCCTGGGCGAGCGCCGGCGCGTCGTTGGTGCCGTCGCCGCACATGGCGACCAGCTTGCCGCCCTCCTGCTCCTTGCGGATCAGCGCGAGCTTGGCCTCCGGCGTCGCTTCCGCGAGGAAGTCGTCGACGCCCGCTTCGGCCGCGATGGCGGCGGCGGTCATCGGGTTGTCGCCGGTGATCATGACGGTGCGGATGCCCATCGCGCGAAGCTCGCCGAAGCGCTCACGGATGCCGCCCTTCACGATGTCCTTGAGGTGGACGACGCCGAGGATGCGGGCGTCCGCCGCGACCACGAGCGGCGTTCCGCCCGCGCGGGCGACCCGCTCGACGATACCGGCGAGCTCCGCCGGAACCTCGCCGCCGAGCGCCTTCACATGAGCGATCACCGCGTCGGCCGCGCCCTTGCGGATCTTGCGCGCGCCGATGTCGACGCCGCTCATGCGGGTCTGCGCCGAGAACGGGATGAAGCTCGGCTCCAGCGGCCCCAACTCGCGGCCCCGCAGGCCATACGCCTCCTTGGCGAGCACGACGATCGAGCGTCCCTCCGGCGTCTCGTCGGACAGGCTCGCGAGCTGCGCCGCATCCGCCAGTTCGCTCGGGCGCACGCCTTCTAGCGGCAGGAACTCGGAGGCTTGCCGGTTGCCGAGCGTGATGGTGCCCGTCTTGTCCAGCAGCAGCACGTCCACGTCGCCCGCGGCCTCCACCGCGCGGCCCGACATGGCGAGCACGTTGAAGCCCACCAGCCGGTTCATGCCCGCGATGCCGATCGCCGAGAGCAGTCCGCCGATCGTGGTCGGGATCAACGTCACGAACAGCGCAAGCAGCACGATCACTGGCGCCGCGCCGCCCGAATAGGCCGCGAAGGAGGGAATGGTGACGGTCGCGAGCACGAAGATCAGGCTGAGGCCGGCGAGCAGGATGGTGAGGGCGATCTCGTTCGGCGTCTTCTGCCGCTCGGCGCCTTCCACCAGCGCGATCATGCGGTCGAGGAAGCTCGAGCCTGCGGCGGCCGTGATGCGGACCTTGATGCGGTCGGACAGCACCTTGGTGCCGCCCGTCACCGCCGAGCGGTCGCCGCCGCTTTCGCGGATCACCGGGGCGCTTTCGCCCGTGATGGCGCTCTCGTCCACGGTCGCGACGCCCTCGACCACCTCGCCGTCGCCGGGGATCAGGTCGCCGGGCTCGACCAGCACGAGGTCGCCGACCCTGAGGACCGGGGCTGCGATTTCCTCATAGCCTCCGCAGTCGCCGACGAGCCGCTTGGCCAGGGTTTCCGACCGCGTGCGGCGGAGCGCGTCGGCCTGCGCCTTGCCGCGCCCTTCGGCGACGGCCTCGGAGAAGGTCGCGAAATAGACGGTGAGCCAGAGCCACGCCGCGAGTTGGCCCGAGAAGGCGGCGTCGAGGCCTGAGAAGAGGTCGCGGACGAACAGGATCGTGGCCACGAGCGCCACGACCTCGACCGCGAACATCACCGGGTTCCGGATGAGTTCGCGCGGATCGAGCTTGCGAAAGGCTGAGCCGAGCGCCGGGCCGATCAGGGCCGGATCGAGCAGTGAGGCGGGTTTTTCCGACATCGGTTTGGTCTCGAATTGCGCTCCCCTCGAGCTCCCGGGCCTGAGCCGGGGGCGGACGCGCGGCGGCGTCGGAGGAGCGGGAATGGGGGCGTTGCGCTCGAGGTCCCGGCTCGGCGCCAGGACCTGTCGGGAGGCGCGGCTCAGTAGGTTCGGCCGGCCGCGGTCGCGAAGGCGTCGGCGATGGGTCCGAGCGTCAGCGCCGGAAAGTAGGTGAGCCCGCCGACGATCAGGATCACGCCGATCAGCAGCCCCACGAACAGCCCGCCATCGGTCGGGAACGCGCCCACTGAGGGCGGCAGCCGCTTCTTGCCGCCGAGGGAGCCCGCCACCGCGAGCATCGGCACGATCAGAGCGAACCGGCCGATCATCATTCCGATCGCGAGCGTGACGTTCCAGAACATGCTGTTCGCGCTCAGCCCGCCGAAGGCCGACCCGTTGTTCGCGGCGGCCGACGTCGTGGCGTAGAGCATCTCGGAGAAGCCGTGCGGACCGCTCTCCTGGAGCCCGGCCAGCCCGAGCGGGCTCACCGCCGCCACCGCCACCGCGATCAGCGTCGCGGCAGGCGAGCAGAGCAGCGCCAGCATGGTGAGCTTCACCTCGCGCGCCTCGATCTTCTTGCCGACATACTCCGGCGTGCGGCCGACCATGAGGCCCGCCACGAACACGGCCACGATCGCGAACAGCAGCACGCCGTAGAGGCCCGCGCCGACGCCGCCGATCACGACCTCGCCAAGCTGCATGTTGATCATCGGGATCAGGCCGCCGAGCGCCGAGAAGCTGTCATGCATGGCGTTGACGGCGCCGCAGGACGCGGCGGTCGTCATCACCGCGAACAGAGCGGACAGGGCGACGCCGAAGCGCACCTCCTTGCCCTCCATGTTGCCGCCCGCGGGATCGAGCCCGAGCGCGACGTGGATCGGATTGGCGGCTGCCTCGGCCCAGTAGACGAGCCCGACGCCGACGAGGAACAGCGCGCCCATCGCGCCGAGGATCGCCCAGCCCTGCCGCTCGTCGCCGACGATGCGGCCGAAGACGTTGGTGAGCGCCGCGCCGATCGCGAAGACCGAGACCATCTGGATGAGGTTCACGAGCGCAGACGGGTTCTCGAAGGGATGCGCCGAATTGGCGTTGAAGAAGCCGCCGCCATTGGTGCCGAGCATCTTGATCGCGAGCTGGCTCGCGACCGGCCCGAGCGCGATGGTCTGGTCAGCGCCCTCCAGCGTCTTTGCGGTCACGTAGGAGGACAGCGTCTGCGGCACGCCGAGCGCGACATAGACGAGCGCAAGCACGACGCAGGCCGGCAGCAGCACGTACAGCGTGGAGCGGGTCAGGTCCGTCCAGAAGTTGCCGACGCCTTGCGCGGACCGCCGCGCGAAGCCGCGCACGAAAGCCACCGCGACCGCCATGCCGGTCGCGGCCGACAGGAAGTTCTGGACGGTGAGCGCCCACATCTGTGAGCCGTAGGACATCGTCGCCTCCCCGCCATAGGACTGCCAGTTCGTGTTGGTCACGAACGACACGGCGGTGTTGAGGGCGAGGTCGGGAGCGAGCCCCGCGAAGCCCTGAGGGTTAAGCGGCAGCGCGCCCTGCAGGCGGAGCGCGGCGTAGACCGCGAGGAAGCCCACCAGATTGAAGGCCAGCATCGCGAGCGCATAGGCCAGCCAGCCCTGGTCCTGCTCTGGCCGGACGCCGGCGAGCCGGTAGAAGCCGCGCTCCACCGGCGCGAGCGCCGGATGAAGAAAGGTCCGCTCGCCGGAGTAAAGGCGGGTGAGGAAGCCGCCGAGCGGGCGGACGAGAAGGAGCACGATCACGCAGTACAGCGCGATCTGCCCCCAGCCATTCAGGGTCATGGGTTTGAGTCCGTTGGGCGGTTCAGAACCGTTCGGGCCGCAGCAGCGCGGCGAGGAAAACGGCGGCGACCGCGAGCGCAGCTGTCGCGCCGAGCGCCGCGTCGAGCAGCGGCAGGCCGAGAACGGTCATCGCCGTCACAGCCGCACGCAGGCGCGCGCATAACCTGCGAGCGCGCCGAAGGCCGCGACACCGGCCGCAAGCATCAGGATGTCCGTCATCGTTCCAGGTCCCGTCGCGGCGGGGTCGCCGCTTCGGGTACTTGGCTTTGCAGCGCGTTGGGCTTGGAGAGGGCGCTTCGCGGTCAGGCGTTAAGGCCGCGTTGGGACAGCGGCGCGGCTGCGTGGACCGACGCCGGCTCCTCGTCCTGGGCCGGTCGAACCGCGTCCAGGATCTCGCGCGATGTGCCGAACCTCCGCGGATCGGCCTTGATGGGAGACGTCGCTCTGCCGACGACGCCGTCCCGCTTTCAGAAGCGGCGGGTCCAGGCGCCGGCGATCGGGAGAAGTCTTCGATCGCCGGCGTTGCTGTCTGTTACTTCCGCACGTCCACGATGGTGCGGCCACGAACCTGGCCCGCCAGGATCGCGTCGGCCAGCGCCGGAAGGTCCTCGAGGCCGACCACGGCGGCGGCGTCCGCCATGTCGTTCTCGGTCAGCTCGGCGGCGAGCCGCCCCCAGGCCTCCTCGCGCCGCGCGAGCGGGCACTGCACGGAGTCGACGCCGAGCAGCGCGACGTTGCGCAGGATGGTTCGGTCCTGCGCTTCAATTTCCGCGGAGTGGGCCGCAGCCAGGGCTCCTTCGACCACGGCTCGGGCGAGCTTTCGGACGCGGCGTC
>NZ_JBJKEX010000214.1:0-5235 GCF_045505405.1 Hansschlegelia beijingensis
CCGGAGCCTTCGCGGCGGCGTTAGCCGCGCTGCGCCCGCTCGCGGCGGGCTTCGCGGACTCGCCGCCGGAAGCGGTGGAGTCGTTGCTTATCGGGCCGCTTAGCCCGGAATTCTGCTGCACGGCGCCGGCCGCGGCGCCAGGCTTCTGCTCGCCCTTGTTGGTCGGGGCGGAAACCGCCACCTGCTGCTGTGGGGCGACAGGCGTCGTCGCCGGCTGATCAGTGGGGGCCGGAGGCTTCACGAAGGCCAGCAACTCCTGGCAGAGATTCGCCGGCTGGCCGCTGGGCGCGGGGGTGGCGGCAGGCTCCTGCGCCACGGCCGGGACCGCCACGAAGGCGGCCGCGACGAGGACGAAGGTCGAAAGACGCTTGGTCATATCAGGTCCTCAGATCTGCCCCTTGCGGGCGGCCGCGTGACGAGGCCTCGGGCTGTTCAGGAGCCCTTGGCGTCCAGACGTTCGTCCTCGGCCTTCTCTCTCACCTGCTCCGTGATGTCGGCGGCCGTCGGATCGCCGTTCCACTTGAGGCCGACGAGGTTGGTCCCCGGCTCGGAGAGCCGCACGGCGGGCGTCGCGAACTTCTGGTAGGCGAGTTGCTGGACGGCGCTGAGCACGACACTCGCGCCAAATGCGATCGCGACGGCGGCGACGACCGCGACAAGAAACGGCTTCATTGCTCTCTCCGATCCCCGACGCCTGGAATGCGCTGCATGGCCTTCCGCCTATTCGGCAGGCTGCGGATGACCCAGGCGGGCGCCGCCGGCGGCTTTCGACTGCTGCTCCTCGACCCAGAGATCGTGGTGGGCCCGCGCCCAGGCGAGGTCCACCTCGCCCTTGCCCATGGCCGCGAAGGACCCCTCGATGCCGACCGTGCCGGTGTAGATGTGCAGAATGATCCCGGCGATGAACAGCGCTCCGATCGAGGCGTGCACGATCTGCATCAACTGCATGCCGTTGATGCCGGCCAGCGTGAACGGGAACAGCAATGCGATGCCCGTGAACCCCATCGCCAGGCCAAATACGATCACCATCCAGAAGATGGCCTTCTGGCCGGCGTTGAACCGCTCTGCGTGAGCGTGCCCGCCGAGCACGCCGCCGCCGGCCTTCAGCCACGCCCAGTCGACGCGGTTCGGGATGTTGTCCTTCAGCCAGACGACGAGCATCGCCAGGACGCCGAACATGAACGGCCAGGCAAGGTAGACATGGGCGTATTTCGCGAGCTGTGAAGCCGCCCCGAACGCGTCAGGACCGATTAACGGCATCAACAGGCGCTTGCCGAAGATGTAGTTCAGTCCTGACAAGGCGAGGACGATGAAGCAGGCCGCCGTCATCCAGTGGGTGAAGCGCTCGAACACGTTGTAGCGCTTGATTTTCTCCGTGCTCCGGGGCGACTTCATCCGTCCCTTGATCAGAAGGAAGGCCGCCAGCACGGCTGTCATGCCCAGGATCACCACGGCGGCGATCCAAGGCAGCCATCGCTCATGGAAGGCGCGATATTCGCGCCCCTGAGGCTGGATCAGGTTCGCGGCCCTCTTGTCCGGGATGCTGACGACGCCGCGGATCTTCGACTCCTGCTTGAAGAGAAGTTCCTCGTTGACGGCGTCGGCCGTCGGGTCCGCGCCCGTGGGGTTCTGCCCAGCCTTCATCGGCTCCTGGGCCAAGGCCGCGCCACCCGCGACCGGTCCGGCCACGAGCGTCGCGGCGACGACGAGTGTGCTGAGAAGCTTCAGCCCTGAGCGCATCGGCAGTCCTCCCGAACGCGTCTTCATGGTCGCGCGGGCGCGGGCGCCCGGGTCGCGGTTCAGATCGTCACCGTCTCGCGGTAGGCCGTTTTCCAGCCCCAGGCGCCTGAGCCGTAGCCCCGCTTGATCACCCGCTGCTTGTAGATCTCGGCGATCATCTCGCCGTCGCCCGCCAGCAGCGACTTGGTCGAGCACATCTCGGCGCAGAGCGGCAGCTTGCCCTCGGCGAGGCGGTTCGAGCCGTACTTCTCGTATTCGGCCACCGAGAAATCGGGCTCCGGCCCACCCGTGCAGTAGGTGCACTTGTCCATCTTGCCGCGCGAGCCGAAGTTGCCGATCCGCGGGTACTGCGGCGCCCCGAACGGGCACGCGTAGAAGCAGTAGCCGCAGCCGATGCAGATATCCTTCGAGTGCAGCACCACCGCGTCGGCCGTGGTGTAGAAGCAGTTGACCGGACAGACCGCCGCGCAGGGCGCGTCGGTGCAGTGCATGCAGGCCATCGACACCGATCGTTCGCCGGGCCTGCCGTCGTTCAGCGTCACGACGCGACGCCGGTTGATGCCCCACGGCACCTCGTGCTCGTTCTTGCAGGCGGTGACGCAGGCGTTGCATTCGATGCAGCGGTCCGCGTCGCAGAGGAACTTCATCCGGGCCATCGCGCGTCGCTCCTCACGCCGTTCGGATCTGGCACAGGGTCGCCTTCGGCTCCTGCATGGCCGTCACCGGATCGTAGCCGTAGGTGGTGATGGTGTTGACGCTCTCGCCGAGCACCACGGGATCCGCGCCCTTCGGGTAGTAGCGGCGCATGTCCTCGCCCTCGTACCAGCCGGAGAAGTGGAAGGGCATGAAGACCGTGCCCTTGCCGACCCGGTCGGTGATCATCGCCTTGACCTTCACCTTCGACTTATCCTCGGGGCCGTCGACCCAGACGAACTGGCCGTCCTTGATGCCCCGGTCGCCAGCGTCTGCGGGATTGATCTCGACGAACATTTCCTGCTGCAGCTCGGCGAGCCACTGGTTGGAGCGCGTCTCCTCGCCGCCACCCTCGTATTCAACCAGCCGCCCGGACGTCAGGATGAGCGGGAAGTCGCGCACGACGTTTCGCTCGACGACTTCCTTCTGGATCGTGAAACCGATGTTCGGCATGCGGAACTGCCGCTCGTCGGGCCGGGTCGGATATTTCGCCACAAGGTCGGGTCGCGGGGAGTAGATCGGCTCGCGGTGCACCGGCACCGGATCCGGCAGGTTCCAGGCGTTGGCGCGCGCCTTCCCGTTCCCATAGGGCGTCACGCCGTGATCGAGGCAGACGCGCTGGATGCCGCCCGAGAGGTCGTTCGCCCAGCTGACCGCGTCGATCTTGTCGCCGCCGATCTTCTGGATGACCGCCATCTCCTCGGCGGTCAGATCCTTGTCCCAACCGAGCTTCTTGAACACCGCCATGGTGAACTCGGGGTAGCCGTCCGTGAGATCGGACCCCTTGGAGTAGCTGTCCTCCGCCAGCAGCGTGACGCCCTTGCGCTCGGTGCCGAAGCGCGCCCGGAAGGTGCCTCCGCCATCCTTCACGTGGAGGTTCGTGTTGTAGAGGATGGCGCTTCCGGGATGCCGGAGCTCCGGCTTGCCCCAGCAGGGCCATGGCAGACCATAGTAGTCGCCGCCGACTTCGGGGTCGTCCTTCGGCGCCCTCAACGTCACCAGATCGAACTTGCTCTGGTTCTTCATATGCGCCTTGAGGCGCTCGGGGCTCTGGCCACAATAGCCCGTCGACCAGCCGCCCCGGTTGATCTCGCGAAGCACGTCCTCGGCGGACGGCATGTTGTTCTCGACCTTGATGTTCTTGAACAACGTCTCGGCGAAACCGAGCTTCTTGGCCAGCAGGTAAAGCGTTTCGTAGTCGTTCTTGGACTCGAAGGCGGGCTTCACGACCTGCTCGCCCCATTGCAGGGAGCGGTTTGACGCCGTCCGGGAGCCGTTCATCTCGAGGGAGGTGCAGATCGGCAGCAGGTAGGTGTTGTCCTGGCGCGCGTTCAGCGCCGCGAAGGTCGTCGGGTGCGGATCGGCGACCACCAGCAGCTCGAGCTTGCTCATCCCCTCGATGGCTTCCGGGATGCGCGTCACGGTGTTTCCGCCGTGGCCGAACACCACCATCGCCCGCAGGGGGCTCCTCTGGTCGATCTGGTCGGGGGGCAGGGTGACGCCGTCGAACCACCGCGTCGAGGTGATCCCCGGCGTCTCCATGTTCTCCTTGCGGGTGCGCGCCTTGCGCCCCCCTATCGCCGGAACCTCGTCGAAGCGCGACTGCAGCCACTCGTACTCGACTTCCCAGACGCGCGCCCAGTGCCTCCAGGCGCCTTCGACGAGGCCGTAGTAGAGCGGCAGGGTCGTCACATCGAGGCCGAGATCGGTCGCGCCCTGCACGTTGGTGTGGCCGCGGAAGATGTTGGCGCCCGTGCCGGGCTTGCCGACGTTTCCGGTCGCCAGACACAGCATGCAGAAGGCGCGGACATTGGCGGTGCCGACGGTGTGCTGGGTCGCGCCCATGCACCAGATCAGCGTCGCGGGCTTCTCCTTGGCGAACAGTTCCGCGATCCGCCTCAGCTGCGCGCCCGGCACGCCCGCCACGCGCTCGACCTCGTCAGGCGGCCACTTCGCGACCTCCTTGCGGACGTCGTCCATCGCGTAGACGCGCTGGCGGATGAACTCCTTGTCCTCCCAGCCATTCTCGAAGATGTGCCAGAGCAGGCCCCACATCACCGGGATGTCCGTGCCCGCGCGGATCCGCACATAGTCCGTCGCGTGCGCCGCAGTCCGGGTGAACCGCGGATCGATGACGATCATGTTGGCGCGGTTGAGCTCCTTGCCCGCCAGAATGTGCTGCATCGAGATGGGATGCGCTTCCGCCGGGTTCCCGCCCATGATGATCATGGTCTTGGCGTTGCGGATGTCGTTGTATGAGTTGGTCTGGGCGCCGTAACCCCAGGTGTTCGCCACCCCGGCGACCGTGGTCGAGTGGCAGATGCGCGCCTGGTGATCGACTGAATTGGTGCCCCAGAACGCTCCGAACTTCCGGAACAGATAGGCGGCCTCGTTGGTGAATTTGGCCGAGCCAAGCCAATAGGTCGAATCCGCGCCATTCTTGTCGCGGATGGCCGTCAGCTTGTCGCCGATCTCGTTGATCGCGTCGTCCCAGGAGATGCGCTTCCACTCGCCGCCGACGAGCTTCAAGGGGTACTTGAGCCGCCGATCGCTGGTAACGAGCTCACGGATCGCGGCGCCCTTCGCGCAATGCGTGCCGCGGTTGATGGGACTGTTCCACGACGGCTCCTGACCCACCCATACGCCGTTGAGCACCTCGGCGGTCACGGTGCAGCCCACCGAACAATGGGTGCAGATGTTCTTCTTGACGACGACTTCCGGGCTCACCGCGGAGGAGCCCGCCGCCTGCGCCTTGCGCACCGCGCCGAGCTGGATCGAGCCGGCCGCAGCCAGCGCGCCGGC
>NZ_JBJKEX010000215.1:0-5204 GCF_045505405.1 Hansschlegelia beijingensis
CGACCTCGAGCGCGGTCCGGTTGCCGATGCGGGCCGCGAGACCCTGCGCCGGCACGGCGTCGCGCAGCGCCTGGCGCTCCTGCGCCGACCAGCCCTTCACCAGCTCCCACGCCGCGTCGAGGCTCGGCTGATGGTAGAACAGCCCGACCCAGAAGGCCGGCAGCGCGCAGATCCGGCTGGTCGGCCCGGAGTCAGCGCCGCGCATCTCCAGGAAGCGCTTCAGCCGGACCTCGGGGAAGATCGTCGACAGATGGTTCGCCCAGTCCGCGACCGTCGCGCGCTCGCCCGGCAGCTGCGGCAGGCGGCCGGCCATCAGGTCGCGGAACGAGGCGCCGGCGACGTCGTGATAGTGGTCGCCGCGCTTCACGAAATACATCGGCACGTCGAGCGCGTAGTCGACATAGCGCTCGAAGCCCATGCCGTCCTCGAACACGAAGGGCAGCATGCCGGCGCGGGCGTTGTCGGTGTCGCGCCAGATCTCCGAGCGCGCCGACAGGAAGCCGTTCGGCTTGCCGTCGGTGAAGGGCGAGTTCGCGAACAGCGCGGTGGCGATCGGCTGCAGCGCGAGCCCGACCCGCATCTTGCGCACCATGTCGGCTTCGCTCGAGAAATCGAGGTTCACCTGCACGGTCGCGGTCCGGTACATCATGTCGAGGCCGCGCGAGCCGACCTTCGGCATGTAGCGGGTCATGATGCCGTAGCGGCCCTTGGGCATCACCGGCGTCTCGGCCAGCGACCATTTGGGGCTCATGCCGAGCCCGAGGAAGCCGAGCCCGAGCGGATTGGCGATCTCGCGCACCTGCGCGAGGTGGGCGTGCAGCTCCGAGCAGGTCTGGTGCAGCGTCTCGAGCGGCGCCCCGGAGAGCTCGAACTGTCCGCCGGGCTCCAGGCTGATCGCGCCGCCGCCGGTGACGTCATAGAGGCCGATGATGTGGCCGGCCTCCATGATCGGCTCCCAGCCGAGCAGGCACTGCATGCCGTCGAGCAGCGCCCGGATGCCGGCCGGCCCCTCATAGGCGACGGGCGACAGGTCGGCGCGGCGGAACGGAAACTTCTCGTGCTCGGTGCCGATGCGGAACTGCGCCGGGGGGCGGCAGCCCGCCTCCAGATAGGCCACGAGCTCCTCGCGCGACGCGATCGGAGTGGAGTCGGTCAGGTCACGCGCCATCGGGGATCCCGCGATAAACAGCGCCGTCAGTTAGGCTCTCGGCGGGCGACCGTCCAGTAGGGCCGGGAGCGCGCGCCTCGGCGCCCCGGCTCTTGCTGGCTTCCGCGCCCGCTCGACGCGCGGCGCGTCAGCCCTTGATCAGCACCCGCGTCCCGACGCCGGCCCGGTCGTAGAGATCGATGATGTCGTGGTTGAACATCCGGATGCAGCCCGACGACATCGCATGACCGATCGAGCGCGGCTCGTTGGTGCCGTGGATGCGATAGGAGGAGTCCCGGCCGCCCTGGTAGAGATAGAGCGCGCGCGCCCCGAGCGGGTTCTGCAGGCCGCCGTCCATTCCGCTCGCCCAGCGTCCATAGAGCGTGGGGTTGCGCCGGATCATGGCGGGCGTCGGGGTCCAGCGCGGCCACTGGGCCTTGCGCTGAACGGTCGCCCGGCCGCTCCACTCGAAGCCCTCGCGGCCGACGCCGATGCCATAGCGGATCGCCTGGCCGCCGCTCTGCACGAGGTAGAGGTGCTTCTCGACCGGCCGCACCACGATCGTGCCGGGCGCCTCGCCGGTCGGGTCGGCGACGCGGCGGCGCAGCACCGAGGGGTCCAGGTTGCGCCAGTTCATCGCCGGCAGCGGGAACTTCTCGTTCGGCTTGGCGCCGTAGATCTCCGAATAGTCGAAGCCGCTGTCGCCGGCGAACAGGTCGCCCATGTCCATGCTCGGCGCGGCGCAGGCCGCGAGCGCAAGCGGAGCGGTGGCCACGAAGGCGCGGCGGGTCATGCCAGCGGGCGCTGGCGCGAAGCGGTCTCGATCGGTCATGCAGGGTCCGTCCACTGGATCAAAAAGACGAATGGCCGGACCGCCCCCCGGACGGTCCGGCCATCTGATGGCGGGCGCTTGCGCACCCGCCGCGAGCCCGCTCGCCCCCCGGCGCGGGCTCGAACTCCTGCATCAGGACCGGACGACCACCTTGGTGCCGAGCGGCACGCGCGAGTAGAGGTCGATCACGTCCTGGTTGAGCATCCGGATGCAGCCCGAAGAGACCGCCTTGCCGATCGAGTAGGGCTCGACCGTGCCGTGGATGCGGAACAGCGTGTCGCGATTGCCTTCCCACAGCGCCATGGAGCGGGCGCCGAGCGGGTTGCCGGGGCCGCCGGGCATGCCGTTGGCGTAAGGCCGGGCGTGCGGGTCGCGGGCGACCATCTCGGCCGGCGGGTGCCAGTCGGGCCATTCCAGCTTGCGGCGGATATAGGCCGTGCCGTTCCAGGCGAAGCCCTCGCGGCCGACGCCGACGCCGTAGCGGATGGCGGTGCCGTCATCTTGGACGAGGTAGAGGTGGCGTTCGCGGGGATCGATGACGATGGTGCCCGGCGCCTCGCCCGTGGTGTTCGGGACGACCTGCTTCAGGAACTTCGAGTCGATCTTCTCGAGGTTCACCGGCTTCACCGGGAACGGCTCGTCCGGAACCTCGCCGTAACGGCTGTTGTCGGTGACGTTGGGCGTGAAGGCCGGCGAACTCGGGAGCGGCGCGGGAGCGAACGCCATCGGGTCGGTCGCGCCGGCCGGCGGCAGCGGCCTCGAGCCCGCGCAGGCGGCGAGCACCAGAGGAACGGCCAGCACGGCCGCCCGCCGCATCCAGACCGAGAACGAGGTTGCGACGCTGCGCGAGAAGAAACCTGTCGACATGGAGGTTCGCACTGACTCGTAGAAAGTCCGTCGCATGTCGACGGCGCCATTACGCCTATACGCCGGTAGCGGGCCATCCGGCTCGCCAAGTTCGCGAAAGATCACCGAGTCCCGCAATGGTGCGGCATTTGGGCAACGCAGGCGCGGAGCGCCCGCGCGGCCGCCATCCCCGGGAGAACGATGGCCCCGCGTGGTTAACAGAAGGTCAATCCGGGTCCGCCCGCCAGTCTCCGGCCACGGCCTGAACGAGCGTCAGCGCCGCGACGGCGGCCGTGTCGGCGCGCAGGATCCGCGGCCCGAGCGACAGCCGGACCACGGATGGCAGGCGGAGCAGCGCGGCGCGCTCCTCGGGCGCGAAGCCGCCCTCGGGGCCGATCAGCACGGCGATCGGGCGGCCGGCGAGCGGCCTCAGGGCCGCGACCGGATCCTGCGCGTCCGAATCCTCGTCGCAGAAGGCGAGGGGAGCGTCCGCGGGCCAGCTTTCGAGCGCGCGCGCCAGCGGCTCGGGCTCGTCGATCTCCGGCAGCGCCAGCACGCCGCACTGCTCGGCGGCCTCGACCGCGTTGGCGCGCATCCGCTCGACATTGACGCGGCTCGCCTGGGTGCGGCGGGTGATCACCGGCGACAGCCGCGAGGCGCCCATCTCGACCGCCTTCTGGGCCATGTAGTCGAGCCGGGCGTGCTTGAGCGGCGCGAACAGGTAGCGGACCCTGCCGGCCGGCGTCTGCGGCCGGGTCCGGCGTTCGGCGACGAGCGTGACGCGCTTCTTGGCGACGTCCGAAATCCGCGCGCCCCACTCGCCGTCGCGCCCGTTGAACAGCAGCAGCCCGTCGCCGGCCGCCATCCGCATGACGTTGCGGACGTAATTCGCCTGCGCGTCTTCCAGCACGAGCTCGGCCCCCTCGGCGAGCGGGGCGTCGACGAACAGGCGGGTGGAGGAGAAGTCGTAGGCGGCCAAGGCCTGGCTCCTGAAGGTTCGGCGGCCGTCTTAAGCCGTCCGGCGCCGCAGCCCAAGTCCGCAGCCAAAGTGTCGTGGGCGCGGGCGCGCCGGCTGCGCTTGACCGGCGGAGCGCGATGGCGTCGCCTGTGACGATCCGGTAGCTGAGCGTCCATGTCGCAGATAAACGCCCCCGTCGCCGATGCGCCGCCCGCGAACTGGGTCGACCGGCGCGCGCCGTCCGCCTGGCGGCCTTATCTCAGGCTCGCGCGGGCCGACCGGCCGATCGGGGCCTGGCTGCTGTTCTGGCCGTGCGCCTGGTCGAGCGCGCTCGCGGCCGTGGCCTCCGGCGCGCCGTGGCCGAACCCGTGGCATCTCGCGCTGTTCGCGATCGGCTCGGTCGCGATGCGGGGCGCGGGCTGCGCCTATAACGACCTCGTCGACCGCGACATCGACGCCCAGGTCGCCCGCACCCGCTCCCGCCCGCTGCCGTCGGGCCAGATCACCCCGAAGGCGGCCGCGGTCTTTCTCGGCGTGCTGCTGCTGGTCGGGCTCGCGGTGCTGCTCGCGCTGCCGCCCTTCGCGATCCTGGTCGGCTTCTGCTCGGTGCTGCCGGTCGCGCTCTATCCGTTCATGAAGCGCGTCACCTGGTGGCCGCAGGCGATGCTCGGCGTCTGCTTCGGCTGGGGCGCGCTGATGGGCTGGAGCGCGACGTTCCAGAGCCTCGCCGCGGCGCCGCTGCTGCTGCACGGCGCGGCGTTCCTGTGGATCATCGGCTACGACACGATCTACGCCCACCAGGACAAGGAGGACGACGCGCTGGTCGGCGTCGGCTCCACGGCGCTGCTGTTCGGCCCGCGCACGCGGCCGATCCTGACGGGCCTCTATGCGGGCGCTGCGGTGCTGCTGGGGCTCGCCGCATGGGCGGCCGGCGCCGGGGCCCTGAGCTTCCTTGGCGTCCTGGCCTTCGCGGCGCATTGCGCGTGGCAGATCGCCCGGCTCGACATTGATGAGCCGGCGCTATGTCTGATGCTGTTCAAGTCGAACCGGGAGGCCGGCGCGCTCGTCTTCTTCGGTTTCTGCGCCGACGCCCTGCTGAGGATCTAGGGACCCGAATGACCGAGCCCGCCGTGAAGGATCCGCTGCCGCCTGAACACAGGCGCTTCGTGCTGTTTCAGGCCGGCCTCAGACTGTGGATCGCGCTCGCGATCCTGGTCGCGCTGGGGGCGTGGTTCTTCACGCGCGGCTGAGGGTCAGTCGCGCGCGATGATCTCGCGCTCGTCGCGATGCACGGGCGTCTCCGGCGTCAGGCTGCCGGTCCGGCGCATCGCCTGGAAGCGGGGATAGCGTCTGAACTCCTGAACTCTTGTGATCGAGCGTTCGAGCTGGCGGAGAAGTAGCCGGATGCTCGCGGGGACGTG
>NZ_JBJKEX010000216.1:0-5172 GCF_045505405.1 Hansschlegelia beijingensis
CTCCAGCGCATAGTCGCAGGCGAGATCGAGCGGCCGCCGGCGACGGCCTCCCCTTCACCGCCGAGACCGACGACGCCGGGCGGCCGCTCGATCTCGCCTGCGACTATGCGCTGGAGGGCCGGCTGCCCAATGCGCGGCTGTGGAGCTTGGCGGCCTTCTCCCCCACCGGCAGGCCGATCGAAAGCGAGGGCGAGGCGGCCGGCCTGAACAGCGCGAACGTCATCCGGTTCGACGGCGGGCCGCTTCGGATCGCGCTGTCGCGGGAGGCGCGGCCCGGAAATTGGCAGCAGCTCAGCGGCGCCGGGCCCTTCGTGCTGAGGCTGACCCTCTACGACACCACGATCGGCACGCCCCTCGACCGCTCCGATCCGGACGCGCTGCTCGCGATCCGGCGGGAGAGCTGCCGATGATGAGGCTGCTTTACGCGATCGCGCTGGGGTTGACGCTCGGCGGCCTCGTGCACATCGCCACACTGTTCGCGGTGCCGCTGATGGCGCCGGGCTCCGCCTATGATCGTCTCGCCGGCGCGGCGCCGGTCGGCCGCTTCGCGGTGCTGCCCGAGGCCGGCGCGGAGACGCTGCCGTTCCGCGATCCCAGCTTCGTCGTGGCCGCCTGCCGGTACGATCTGGCGGGTGGGCCGGTCGCCATCCGGGCGAGCCTGCCCTCCACCTACGGCTCCGTGTCGGTCCACGACCGCTACGGCCAGCCGTTCTATGCGCTCACCGACAAGGCGGCGACCGACGGGGCGGTCGAGGTGACGATCCTGAGTTCGGACGACGTCGCGGCGGCTGAGGTCGAGGAGGCGCCGGAGGGGCGTCCGGCTTTGCGGATCGTGTCGCCGACCGCGACGGGATTCGTGCTCGTGCGGCTGTTCGCGTCCGGTCCGAGCGCGCGGCCGGCGCTGCGGGATCTCGCCGGCAAGGCGAGTTGCGACCGCGAGCCGACGCGTCAGATCAGCCCTTGAACACGCCTCGCGGCGCGCCGAGCGGCCTCAGGCTCGCCAGGACGTCCTCGAAGGCGTCGATCGCGCCCGCGACCTCGATCGAGGCCCGGTCGGGCGTCGCGAGGATCAGGCGGTCGAGCGCGTATCGGTAGGAGACCAGCCGCTCGTCGAACGAGTCACGCACCCAGGCGATGAACAGTCCGTTCTCCTCGATCCGCGCAAGCGAGTTCGATCGTTCGGCAGGCTGCACCTCCGGCACGAGGTCGAGCGCCCTGCCCCGCGCCCGGTCCGCGGCGGCGACGCGCGCGGCGACCCGGAAGAATGGGTCGATCCGGAGCGTGTCGGTCACGACGTCGTCCTTGAGCCGGGCGTAGCGCGCCGCGCTCGATCGGTAGGGCTCCGCGAGCAGCGTCTTCACGTAGGACGCCTTGTCGAACCTCCGGCGGTCGACCGGCAGGATGCGGGTGCGCCGGAGCTCGGCGAGGGCGCGCTGACGCCGCTGCGCCTCGAGCGGCGGCATCACCACGGCCCAGCCCAGATCGCGCAGCAGTCGTTCGTCGTCCGTGAGAGGATAGGCGGAGACCGGCTCCCGGCGCGCGCGCGCCAGAGCGTCGCCGGCGGCCGGCATCAGCTCGTCATGAATCACGTTCGGGACCGGCCGGCCGAAGTCGCCGGTCGCCGGCCCGCAGCCCGCCGGACGCGAGCGCGCCCTCGATCTGGTCGGCGATCTGCAGATAGAGCGGTCCTGCCGCGGCTCCGATCCGCGGCCTCCACGCAGACGTCACGCGCCACGATCCTCGCTACGGCTTCCATACGATCGCGAGATTGTATGCTCGCAATCGTCGAACGTCCAACGGTGGCGCTGGAGGACTGGGGTCGTCGAGGCCGGCGCGATGAACGCGCCCGCCGGGTCAGCCCACGACGGAGATGTCGGGCGCGTCCGGGTTCTTCATGCCGACGATGTGATAGCCGGCGTCGACATGGTGGACTTCGCCGGTGACGCCGCGGCCAAGATCGGACAGCAGATAGAGCGCCGAGTCGCCGACCTCTTCGATCGAGACCGTGCGGCGCAGCGGCGCGTTGTACTCGTTCCACCGGAGGATGTAGCGGAAGTCGCCGATCCCCGAGGCCGCCAGCGTCTTGATCGGGCCGGCCGAGATCGCGTTGACGCGGATCGCCTGCGGGCCGAGGTCGGCCGCGAGGTAGCGCACGCTCGCCTCGAGCGCGGCCTTGGCGACGCCCATGACGTTGTAGTGCGGCATCCACTTCTCGGCGCCGTAATAGGTCAGCGTCAGGATCGAGCCGCCGCCGGACATCAGCTTCTCGGCGCGCTGCGCGATCGCGGTCAGCGAATAGCAGGAGACGAACATCGTCTTGTGGAAGTTTTCGGCCGTGGTCTCGAGGTAGCGGCCGTCGAGCTGGTCCTTGTCCGAGAAGGCGATGGCGTGGACCAGGAAGTCGAGCCCGCCGAGAAGCTCGCCGGTCTTCTCGAAGACGGCGTCGATCGTCGCCGGGTCGGTGACGTCGCAATGGCCGACCACTTCGGCCGAAAGTTCGGCGGCGAGCGGCTCGACCCGCTTCTTCAGCGCCTCGCCCTGATAGGTGAAGGCGAGCTTCGCGCCGGCGGCGGCGGCGGCCTTGGCGATGCCCCAGGCGATCGACCGGTTGTTGGCGACGCCCATCACGAGCCCGCGCTTGCCGGCCATCAGGCCCTGGACTTCCGTCATCTACGCCACCTCTGAAGTCTGCGCCCGCGGGGAGGCGTTGCCTATGGCATAGGCTCCGGGGGGCATCAAGGCGCGCTACCGCGCTGCGCCATCACAGCGCGTTTCAGAAGCCCCGCCCCGCGATGCGCCGCCGTTGATATCCCATGGCATGCGACTTGCTCCGGGTTCGGCGAGCGCGGTCGCTTCCGGCCGCGGCCAGCAGGGAGCTTGGCATGGGAATCATTTCGCGGGCGATCCATGTCGGCCGGTCACACGTGAACTCGGTGGTGACCTGGGCGAGCAATCCGCAGAAGCGCCTTCGGCTGCTCATCCAGGACATGGAGGAGACGCTCGTGAAGGCGCGCTCCTCCGCGATCGCCAGCATCACGGAGAAGAAGGAGCTCGAGCGCCGCGTCGCCAGGCTGAAGGCCGAGGTGGAGGACTGGCAGTCCAAGGCCGAGATCGCCGTTCAGCGCGGCCGCGACGACCTTGCGACCGAAGCCCTGCAGGCCAAGGCGCGCAACGTCTCGATGCTGGCGACGCTCGAGGAGCAGCTCGAAAGCGTGCTTCGCTCGCTCGCCCATCAGAGCCAGGACATGCAGGGCCTGCAGATGAAGCTGCAGGAGGCCAAGGCCCGCGAGCGCGCCATGCGCACTCTCCAGCGCACCGCCACCACGCGGCTGTGGCTGCGCCGCAAGACCTACGACCAGCGCATCGACGCCGCCATGTCGCAGCTCGGCGAAGTGGAGGGACTGCTCGACGAGCTCGAGGGCCGGGTCGAGGTCTATGACGTCGGCCGCACGTCGGAGGTCAACGCCGCGCTGAACCGGCTGGCGATCGAGTCGGCCGCAAGCGCTGAGCTCAAGGACCTCAAGGAGAAGTTCGCCGGCCAGGGCGCGCTCTCCTACGCCAAGAGCTGAGCCTTGCTGTCGGCGCTCGCCTTCCTGTGCTTCGTCGTGACCCCCACCGTGGCGGTCGCGGCGGCGCTCGTCCGCTGGCTGGAGAGCGCGGCCGCGAAGGCCGACGAGGAGGACCGCATGCAGGTCCTGACCAGCAATGCGGCGGACATCGCGATGCGGATCGAGAACCTCGAGACGGTGATGCGCGCCGAGCGCGGCCAGGCGGCGTCGGAGCTCATGCGATGATCCGGCGGGCGCGCGCTCTGGTTCCCCGGCGGCTCGGCGGATGGCTGCTCGGCGTCTGCGCCACGCTTTCGGAGCTCACGGGGATCAACCCGCTGATGTTCCGGGGGGCCTTCCTGCTCGGACTCGTGTTCAGCGCCTCGACCACGCTGCTGGCCTACGCCGCGCTCTACCTCGTGGCGCGGGCGCTCTTCGCCTTCACACGCGACGAGGAGCAGCCAATGATCGAGGCGCCGTTCGGCTCGGGCGAGGCGTCTCGGCCCGCGCTGGTGGGAGACGAACTCGCGATGCTGGAGCGGAAGCTCGCGCGGCTCGAGGCCGAAGCCCTGTCGGCCGACGCCATCACCCGCGCCCGCTTCCGCAGCGCCGGGCTCTGAGCATGGTCAGGGCTGGCCGGCGCCGAGAGACTTCAGGAAGGCCACGAGATCCGCGCGCTGCCCCGCGTCGGCCATGCCCGCGAACGACATCTTCGTTCCCGGAACCTCGGCGTTCGGGTTCTTCAGGAAGGCGTCGAGGCTCGCCTCGTCCCACACGGTTCCCGCAGAGGCCATCGCGTCGGAATAGTGGTATCCTGGCGCGGTCCCGGCCTTCCGGCCGAACACACCGTAGAGCGTCGGCCCGATGGAATTCGCGTCAGGAGCGGCCTTGTGACAGATGCCGCACCGGGCGCGAAACTGCGCCCCTCCGGCGGCCGCGCTGCCGGCCGCTTCCGCGCCGGAGCCGGCGCACAGGGCCGCAATCAGGACCAGCATGGGTCGGACGACGGAAGTCTTCATCGGCCAGGTCCGATCAGGAGGTACAGATGTCGAAGCCAGTGACGATGACGGTCAGTCATCAACTCGGGCAAGAGCAAGCCATCAAGCGAATTAAGGACGGGATCGTCAAGGCGAAGAACATGTCTCTTCCGCTCACGATCGAGGAAGACAGCTGGGCGGACAACGTGCTCCAGTTCCGCGTCAGCGCCATGGGGCAGAGTTGCTTGGGCCAGATCGAGGTGCTGCCCGAGATGGTGAAGCTCGAAGTGACGCTGCCCGGCATCCTCGGCTTCTTCGCCGACAAGTGCATGTCGGTCGTGCGGAAGCGCGCGCAGCTTCTGCTGCAGGCGCCCGGGCGCGGCTGAGGCATGCTCGGAGCCGCCAAAGCGCGCCTGTACCGGCGGCTCGCCACGGCGGTGAAGGCGACCGCGGCGGCGATCATCGTCGTCGTCGGAAGCTATCAGGCGCTGTTCGGCAGCCCCTGGGCCGCGCCGGCTCTCGGCGAGCTCCGCGCCCTCCTCTCCCTGACCTTCGACGGCGGCAGCCAGTTCCGTGTCTCCTGGGGCCCCGCGGCCCCGGAAGCCGGGACTGCGCTGGCGACGCAGGACGTCGCGCGCCCACGAGTG
>NZ_JBJKEX010000217.1:0-5078 GCF_045505405.1 Hansschlegelia beijingensis
GCAACGCCGCGCGTCTTCGTCGGCAGATGCGGCTCAAGACGCGCGAACTGCTCGTCCGTCAGCCAGAAGCAGTCCGATCCCATCGGCGTTCTCCCTCGAGGACGCCTCTGAATCACGCTTCGCTCGATCTGCAAACCCCTTAATGGGTCCGGGCCCTAGTGCTGCGACCGCTGCCTAAGGATCGTGGGCTAGCTCGGCCGTCAGGGCGCTCTTCGAGGAGTCGGCCGACCGGCTGAACGCGATGGCTCGCGTCCACGACATGCTGAGCCGGTCCGAACACGCGCAGCGCGTCGATGTCGCCACCTATGTCGCCGAGCTCTGCGAGGCGCTGAAGTCGCTGACCGGCGGAGATGGGCGGATCGCCCTGAGGGCGCGCGTCGAAGAGGATATCCTAGTCGACGCCGACGCAGCCTTTCCGATCGGTATCGTGCTGACAGAGCTGATCACAAACGCGGTGAAGTACGCCTTCCCAGAGCACCGCTCGGGGATCATCCTGGTTCAAGCTAGGCGTAGCGGACCCGGTCGGGTGGAGCTGATCATCAGGGACAACGGCGTCGGGATGACTGACTTCCGGGAGGGATCGCTCGGCTACGGCTTGGTCCGTTCTCTTGTGAAGCAAATCGGGGGCGAGCTGGAGATACAGGGCGATGCAGGCGTGACCGTCACCATCTCATTCTCGGACGCCTCCCGGTTCCCGCCGCCGGGCGGCCGCGATCCCGCATCGGCCTAGGCAGAGGACGAACCCCGGAGCGAGCCACGGTCGCGGCTGGGACCGCAGGGCAGACCCCGGCGGCCGCTCCGAACAGCGGACGTGAGACCGTGTCGCAGCAACCTTCTCGGCCGTCGCCTTGAAGCGGACGAGTTCGCGGTAGCCGAATGTGACTTTTCGGAAGCTCAGGATGTCCGCCTTCCGGCGGCGATCAGCAGCGCGTTCCTGGGAGTCCCGCGAGGGTGAGGACGCTCCCCCGGAGCTTGTCCGGGGGAGCTGTCAGCGAACGGGCTCGCGCCGCTCAGAAGCGGTAGGAGACGCTGGCGGTCGCGCCGTGCTTGGTCGTTTCGCGGCCGAATTCGCCGTCGTACTGGACGCGCAGATCGATCGAATCGTCCTGGTAGAGCTGCAGCCCGGCGCTGGCGCGGCCCGTGACCCGATCGAGAGGCGCGTTCAGCCGGAAGTCGTCGCTCGACGAACCAGCGCTGAACTTGCCGCGGCTGCGCCACTCGTCATTCGTGCGCACGTTCAGGCCGACCGTCACGAAGCTCCGCAGCGTCCGTCCGCCCCAGACCTCGTCGGCCCTGCCGATCTCCAGCGCGGGGGTGACGATCGCCGAGGTGTAGGAGCCGTGTGAGATGGTCAGGCCGAGACCGCCCTTTTCCTTCTCCGAGAAGCCGCTGTTGCGCGCATGGACGAGGTCGAGGTTGAGGTAGGGCCTCAGATAGAAGTCCTCCGCCCCGAGCGTGTAGGCGACCCGAGCCCGGACGCCCGCGCTGTAGGCGTCGCTGTCGGACTTCGCGGTGGCGGCGTAGCCGGCCGCGGAGATCCGGCGCTTGATGTCGTAGTCGCCATAGCTTCCGAACAGGGCGCCCGTCAGCAGGAACGGGCCGCTCTGGCGCTTCAGGGTCAGGGCGCCCTGCACGCTGGAGCCCTTGGCCGACACGCCGTCGTGGCCGTTGAAGGAGTCCGCCTGATAGGCGAGCGAGCCGCCCAGCAGCAGCCCGGAGTCGAGCTCCCCCTGGACGCCGACCTGCCAGGAGAGGCTGTCCATGTCGGACTTGCCGCGATTGGCGTCACCCTTGAACGAGGCGCGCTGTCCGCGCGTGGTTCCGTAAACACAGGAGCCCTCGGTGAGGAACGTCTTCGAGCCTGACGTCCCGGCGTCGAACACCGGGCAGCTCATCGAGGCGTCGGCGATCCGCGAGGCGTCCGCGGCGACCCGCGCGAACAGCGTCGAGATGCTGCGCGGCGAGACTTCCGCGATGGCCGCCTCGTAGCGGCCGAGATCCGCGCCAGCTGTCGCGTCGAGCCCGGCGAAGAACGAACCGAGCTCGGCGCGCCCTTCCGCGAACACGTTCTCGAGCGCGTTCGCGACCGCGCTGTGATGTGACGTCAGGCCGAAGCTGTCCTTGTCGAACTGCGCGCCAGTGATCGCGATGTCGTAGCGGCCAGCGTCCTCGCGCAGCGTGTAGGAAAACAGCGGGCTGTCGGGCGCCGTCAGCGAACCCGTGACCGCGCCCTGCACGGTGAGCGCCGGCAGGAAGATGTTGGGCAGCGCGCTCGCCAAGTTGGGCCGGACGCCGCCGTCGAGGACGGCGTTCCCGGTGACCACATAGGCGCCGCTGGTCATGTTGCTGAAGTCGAGATGCGGCGCGATGCGGCCTTCGGCGGTCTGGATGAGGTGCCCGTCGAGGTACGAGCGCTGGCCCGGCAGCGCGACGAGCATGCCGGAATTGGTGAGCGTGCCCGCCATCTCGCCGGGCGGCGTGCCGTTGGTGTTCTGGAAGTTGCCGGTGATCGACCCGCCCTGGAGCCAGGTGTCGCCATAGATCTGGCCCTGGTTGTCGACGTCGACCTTCTGCGATCCGTAAGCGCCCGTCGTCTTGATGGCGTTCCCGGACGCCGCCCAGACCCAGCCGTCCTTGCCGATGTTGATCTGGTTGGACGCGTTCCCGCCGTCGATCAGGATGCCGACGCCCTGCGCGCCGGAGCCGCCGGCGACCGTGCCGTTGACGTTCACCGTCACCGCGCCTGCGCTTCCCGGCGCGCTGCTCTGCGCGAGCACGCCGATGCTGTTCTCGCCCGTCGCCGACACCCCGCCATCGACGGTGACCGTCACCGCTCCTGCCGTGGACGAGGCGTTCCGGCCGGTGTGGCCGATGAACACGCCGCCGCCGTTCGCGATCAGCCCGCCGCCGCCGCCGATGCTCTGCGCGACGATGCCGAAGGCGCCGGCGGCCGAGGTCCCGACATAGCCTGCGGCGCTCACCGTGACGGCGCCGCCGGAGCCGACGCCCGCATCGGCGTCGGAGCTCTTTGGGCCATCATATGTGCCGGTCAGCACCGGAGCCGCTGCGCTCGAGGCGTATCCCATGAACAGGCCGCCGCCGCCGCCGACGCTCTGCGCGATGACGCCGTGACCGCCGATCCCATAGGTGTAGACGCTGCTTTCGGACTGCGGGAGCGAGACCGAAACGCTCCCGCCGTCGCTCGCATATTTCGTGCTGGAGTTCAGCGAGCCGAACTGCGTGACCGAGGCGCTCTGCCCGGGCGTCGCCGCCGCGATGCCGCCGCCGCCGCCGACGCTCTGCGCGATCATTCCGGCCGCGCCCGTTCCGCTCGTCCTGATGTTGGTGACGCCCTGGCCGAAGTCGGCTGTGACCTTGCCGCCCTTGCCCGCCGCGCCGGCGCCGCCCCCGAGCGTGAAGTTCACCGCCCAGTCGTCGGTGGAGGTCGTCGATCCCGTCGCCCCCATGCCGCCGCCGCCGCCGACGGATTGCAACACGACCCCATGTGAGACGTCGCCCTGGGTCACGACGCTGAACCCGTTGGATAGGGCGGCGAGCGACACCGAGCCGCCGTCGCCTGCGCCCTCGGAGGAATCGGTGATGGTCAGGCCGAGCGCGACGCTGCCTGAAGGCGCGTCCGAACCGTCGTAGGCGCTGCCGCCGCCGCCGCCTACGCTCTGCGCCAGAAGCCCGACCGCGTGGGCCCCGACGGTCGACAGCGAGGGGATGCCGCCCTGGTCCAGATTTACGGCGACCGAGCCGCCATTGCCGCCATAGCCGCCGGACCCGTTGAAGCCCAGCGTCATGGAGGAGCTGACCGAGAGCTGCGCGAAGGTATAGAGCAGGCTGTTGGCGCTGCCGCCGGCGACCGCCATGCCGCCCATTCCGCCGCCGCCGACCGACTGCGCGATGAGGCCGGCGGAGTTCGCCCCCTTGGTGGCGATGGCCCCTGCATGGGTCACGGTCACCGTCCCGCCGTCGCCGCCCGAGCCCCCGGTGCGGCCGACATTCACCGTCGGCACGATGGAGATCGTCGGCGTCACCTGGGTCTTCTCGACGCTCTTCGCCCAACTCAGAAGGCCGCTGACGTCGAACGATCCGCCCGACGCCACCCCGCCGCCGCCGCCGATCGACTGGACCAGCAGACCGTTCGCGCTGACGCCCTCGGTGGCGATCACGCCGTTGGCGTTGACGGTCGCGGCCGCCGCGCCTCCGTCGCCGCCCGCGCCGCCATTCGATCCCGTCGTGACGCTGACGTTGATGGTCGAACCGGCGCCGACGCTGTTGGCGTTCGCCGAGCCGATCCCCGCGTTGCCGCCGCCGCCGCCGATGGACTGAACCAGGCCGCCATTGGAAAAATCGCCATAGGTGGCGATGTGCGACGTCGTCGTGGAGGCGTCTCCGACCGTCAGAGTCGCGTGGCCGCCGTCGCCGCCGGCGCATTTGTCGTCGCAGTCGCCGCCAACCGCGACGCTCAGATCAACGGCCATGCTCGTCAGCGTGTTGTCGGCGATATAGCCCGAGCCGTAGCCGACGGCGGCCGCCATCGCCGAACTGTCGCCGCCCTGGCCGCCGCCGCCGCCGATGGACTGCACGACGGCGCCGCTGCTGCCCGCGCCATAGGTGAGCACTCCGCTGCCGTCAGCGAGCGAGATGGACGCTGAGCCGCCGTCGAGCACCGCCGAGCCGCCATTGCCGCCGGAGCCGCCGGTGGCGTGGGCGATGCTCAGGGTAGGGGTTCCGGAGATCCCCTCTTCGGTCGGAACCGGCAGCGAGATCGCGGTCGCGAGCGCCGAGGCGCCGCCGCCGATGCCGCCGCTGCCGCCGATCGATTGCGCGAGCACGCCGATGGCGTCGAACTGGGCGTTGTCGTCGGAGGACACGCCTGTGGTGATCCGGGATCCCGACAGCGTCACGTCCACGGTTCCGGGAGCGCCGCCATCGCCGCCGCTGCCGCCCACGGCGACTGCGTAGCTGAGCAACCCGTTGGCGCTCGTCGCGTAGGCCGCGCCGCCTGCGCCACCGCTGCCGCCGATCGACTGGGCGACCACGCCGATCGCGCCGCTCCCGGTCGTGGT
>NZ_JBJKEX010000218.1:0-5050 GCF_045505405.1 Hansschlegelia beijingensis
CGCCGCCACGGCGGCCGCCGCGGGCGCCCCGGTCGGAAGCGGCGCGGCAGGGTTCGACGGCTCGACCACCGAGGAGGTCTCCAAGGGAGACGGCCGCGCGGCGGCCGTGCTCGCGCTGCGCGACGGCCTCTACGCGGCCTGCCAGAGCTACGCCAACGGGATCATCGGGCATGACGCCTATGCGGTGATCCTCAGCCAGTACGGCCACCTTCGGGTGGCGCTGGTGGGCGGCGGGCGCGCCGATCCGGCCAAAGCCGGAGCGGTCACTGTGGCTACCGTCGACGCGCGCAAGTCGACGCTCTCGACGCTGCTGGTCGCCTGCGTCAGCGGACATGACAGGACGCGGATCGGCTCATGGGGGCCGAACCCGATCCTGACCACGACCTTCTGCCGGAACGTGATGGCCGCGGCCCTCGGGCAGGCGACGGGATCTGACAGCAGGCGGGCGACCGCCATCGTCAAATGAGCGCGTCCGGCAGGTCGCGAGGACCCTGCAACATCGTCGTGCTCTCCGACGGCACCGGCAACAGCTCGGGCACCCTGTTCCGCACCAATGTGTGGAAGCTCTACAAGGCGCTCGACCTTGAGGACCGGCAGAACCCGCCGGAGCCGCGCCAGTTCGCGCTCTATGACGACGGCGTCGGGACGTCGTCGTTCAGGCCGCTCGCGCTGATCGGCGGGGCGTTCGGCTACGGCCTCGCGCGCAACGTGCGCGAGCTCTACGCCTTCGTGTGCCGCACCTATCAGCCGGGCGATCAGATCTACGTCTTCGGGTTCAGCCGCGGCGCCTACACGGTGCGCGTCCTGCTCGGGCTGATCTACCGCCAGGGGCTCGTGCCCTATGACGGCGACGAGGCGCAGTTCCAGGCGGACGTCGCGGCGGCCTACCGGGCCTACCGCGCCGAGCGGTTCCACACGCGCATCCGCCATGAGCGGATATTGCGCGCGATGCGCGACGCAGCGATCACGGCCAGGAACCTCGTCACGAGGACGAAGCCTTATGGGCGGCTAGATCAGTCGAGGCTCGGCCGCTGGAACACCGACCCGATCCCGATCCGCTTCCTCGGCGTCTGGGACACGGTCGCGGCCTACGGCCTGCCGATCGAGGAGCTCACGCGCGCGGTCGATCGCTATGTCTGGCCGATGTCCTTCAGCGACCGGGAACTCGGCAAGTCGGTGAAGGCGGCGTGCCACGCGCTTGCGCTGGATGACGAGCGCCAGAGCTTCCATCCGCTGCTCTGGACCGAGGCGAAGCCGGAAGACGCCGCCAGGCTGCGGCAGGTCTGGTTCGCCGGAGCGCATAGCGACGTCGGCGGCGGATATCCGGACGACGCCGCAGGCTACGTGCCCCTGAACTGGATGATCGAGGCGGCGAGTGCCGCCCGCCTGCGCTTCCTCCCGGAGGTGCGCGCCGACTATCTGACCCTCACGGACGAGAACGGCCTGCTCCACGACAGCCGGACGGGGCTCGCCGGTTACTACCGCTACAAACCGCGGCGCATCGACGGGATGCTGCGGGCCGATGCCGGCAAGGTGAAGATCTCCCGGATCAAGGTCCATGAGAGCGCCCTGCGGCGCATCAGGGTCGGCGAGGACGCCTACGCGCCGATCGTGCTGCCGGACAATTTCTTCGTCGAAAGGATCGACGGCCGCATCGAACCCGGCGACGCCTATCTGGGCCATCGCGAATGGGGCCGGCGGGCGGAGGCGCGCGAGGACGTCTTCAACATCGTCTGGCTGCGCAGGGTGGCCTACTACCTGACGCTCGGCTTCACTCTGTTCCTGGGGGCGATGCCGCTGTGGTGGCCCGCAACGCCGGACGGGGCGTGCAGGTCGGTGCTGTGCTGGATCTCGCCGATCTTCACGCCCATCAAGGCGTTCACCCCGGCCTTCGCGGGCGCGTGGTTGGACTCCTTCGCGGCAAATCCCGGGATCTTCCTCGTCGTCTTCTCCGGCGTGGTGATCGGTCTGTCGTGGGGCGCCGCCCTGCAGCTCTCGATCGGAACCGCCATGCGGGCGCTCTGGTACGGCATCCCCGCCACCCGGCCGCCGCATGTCCGGGATCCGGTCAAGCCCAAGGCGCCGGGCCTTGCGCAGCGGCTGATCCGCCGGCTGCGGCTTGCGCCCGGTTACGAGGAGACGGTGCGCTTCCTGGCGCGCGACGCCATGCCGTTTGTGGCGTTCGCCGCGGCGCTGTTCGTGGCGGTCGGCGTGGGGGCGAAGGTCTGGTTCGCGGTCGACAGCGCGTGGGGCGGCGTCTGTCGCGGCTCATCCGATCCGAAGCCGCTCGAGGCCGGAGCCATGAGCGCGCCGGCGCCGTTCCTCACCAGCGAGCCGTGCATGGCGACCGGCGTGAAGCTTCTCGAACGTGGCGCCTACCGGCTGACCTTTTCGGTTCCGGCCGATCGCGGCTGGTTCGACCGGACTTTGCCCGCCGGCCCCTACGGGAACGACCCGGAGGCCGAGGGCGCGGCCCTCATCACGCCCTTCGTGCCCTACCGGCGGCACTGGGCCGAGAACTGGTTCAGGCCGATGGCCAGGATCGGCTCCGGCGGCACCGACGTCTATCCGCTCACGCCCACGCCGTCGGCGGCGCTGGCCTATCCGCCCGGCCCGCCGCCCGCCGATCAGCCGCCGATCTCCTGTCCGGCGTCGGGCTCCGCCGGGCTGTCGTTCGCGACCGAGGTCGTCGCGCGCTC
This sequence comes from Hansschlegelia beijingensis, assembly GCF_045505405.1. Lineage (GTDB taxonomy): Bacteria > Pseudomonadota > Alphaproteobacteria > Rhizobiales > Methylopilaceae > Methylopila > Methylopila beijingensis_A. The sequence goes on from NZ_JBJKEX010000218.1 coordinate 2,700, forward strand.
CACGGGGGAGCTGTTCCTCTACGTCAACGACGCGATCTGGCCGAGCATCCCGTTCCTGTCGGACCGCTACGGCGCCTATCGCAACAATCGCGGCGGCGCCTGCGTCACCGTGGAGCGGCTGGTCGCGCCGGCCGCCACGCCGGACGCCGTCGGGGGCTCGCAGAACGTCTCGGAGCGCTCCTGACCCGGTTTGTCATCGCGCCCGCTTCCCGCTATCCGGCTTCGGGCAGTGGGAAGGGCGCGATGGCGGCGACGCGGACGGAACTGATGGCCTATCTGGACGCGCTCGGCGTCAGGACCTCGACGCTCGAGCACCCGGCGGTGTTCACGGTCGCCGAGTCGGCCGCCTTGCGGGGCCGGATCGCTGGCGGCAAATCCAAGAACCTGTTGCTCAAGGACAAGAAGGGGCGGCTGTTCCTGGTGAGCGCGGAGGACGACGCCGCGGTCGACCTCAAGCGGCTCCACGAGAAGCTCGGCGCGCAGGGCCGCCTGTCGTTCGCGTCCGCGGACCAGCTTCGCGCGGTGTGGGGCGTCGAGCCGGGGTCGGTGACCCCGTTCGGGGCGATCAACGACCGCGACGGGCTCGTGACGGTGGCGCTCGACGCGGCCCTCATGGCGCATGACACCGTGAACTTCCATCCGCTCGAGAACACCGCCACCACGGCGATCGCGCCCGGCGACCTCATCCGGTTCCTGCAGGCGACAGGTCATGAGCCGATGGTGGGACCGTTCGCGGACCCGGCGGTGGCCGAGGCCGGGGATTGACCCGGGAAGGTCCGATCCTGTAGAAGCGCGCGATCGGCGCGGTGGGTCTCCTATCCGCGCCTTTCCGTTTGGGAACAATCCCGGACTGAACAAAAAGCCGCGCCAGGGACGATCGGTCCCGGAGCCCGGATCGAACACAGGAACTTCAGAATGTTCGCAGTCATCAAGACCGGCGGCAAGCAGCACCGGGTCGTCGCCGACGACGTGCTGACCGTCGGCAAGCTCGACGGCGACGTCGGCTCCAAGATCACTTTCGGCGAGGTTCTCGCCATCGGCTCCGGCGACGACATCATGATCGGCGCGCCGCTCGTCTCGGGCGCCTCGGTCGCGGCCGAGATCGTCGAGCACGCGCGCGGCCCGAAGGTCATCGCCTTCAAGAAGCGCCGTCGCCAGAACTCCAAGCGCAAGCGCGGCCATCGTCAGGACTACACGATCGTCAAGATCGTGAGCCTCGACGGCGCGAAGAACTGAACGGCTGAGGCAGGAGAGACCAGATGGCTCACAAGAAGGCAGGCGGCTCCTCGCGCAACGGCCGCGACTCCGAAGGCCGGCGCCTCGGCGTCAAGAAGTTCGGCGGCGAGAACGTCGTTCCGGGCAACATCATCATCCGCCAGCGCGGCACCAAGTGGCACCCGGGCGCGAATGTCGGCATGGGCAAGGATCACACCCTGTTCGCCACCGCCGAGGGCAAGGTTCTGTTCGTCTCCAAAGCGAACGGCCGCACCTATGTGAACGTCGCCACGGCCGTCACGGCCGAAGCTGCGGAATGACGGCGGGCTGACGCCACGCAGCCGCCGGGCGCCTGACCCTCCGGCGGCGAAATCTCAGACCGAAAGGTCCGGGACGACGGGGGAGACGGGACGCCGTTCTCCCCCGTCGCCGTTTCAAGGGTCTGGTCCCCATGTCCGCGCGCATCGCTTTCGATGACGGTCTGCTCGCCGAGGATTGCCTCACGGCGGCGCCCGGCGTGCGCCTTCGGCGACTGACGCCCGCGGACGCCGCCGCGCTCGCCGCCGGGCTGAACGACCTCGAGGTCTCCAAGAACCTGGTCGCGGTGCCGCATCCCTACGGTCCCGAGGACGCCGCGGTGTTCCTCAAGGGGCCTGCGGCCTCGCCGCACATGCTTTGCGCGGGCCTGTGGGTGGAGGACAGCTTCGCGGGCTGCGTCGCGATCGACGCGACGGCGGGGTTCCCGGAGCTCGGCTACTGGCTCGTCCGCGCCCATTGGGGGCGCGGGATCGTCTCGGCTGCGACGCGCGCGATCGTCGACCTCGCCTTCGGGGCGACGGCGATCGAGAAGATCGTCTCCGGCCACTTCGTGGACAACGCCGCCTCCGCGGCGGTGCTCAGGAAGCTCGGCTTCAGGCCCGCCGGGATCGTGGAGACCCGCTCGCGGGCCCGCGCCGAGCCGGTGCGGCTCGTCGCGATGAACCTCGACCGCGAGACCTGGGCGGCGGAGCGGCCGACCATCGAGACGTCGCGGCTCGTGATGCGGCCGCCGGTGATGACGGACGCCGAGGAGATCGCCGCGCTCGCCAATGACGGCGGCCTGCCGCTGACCACGGCGGCGACGCCACGTAGGTCCC
>NZ_JBJKEX010000219.1:0-5042 GCF_045505405.1 Hansschlegelia beijingensis
GCCGCGGCCTGCTGGCGCCGGGCGTGGCGCGCGATCTCAGCCGCGATGGTGTCGGCCCGCGGCCGCCGCCGCGTCAGTCCGAGAAGCATGCCCATGCCGAGAGCGAGCGCGAACATCGAGGAGCCGCCATAGGAGATGAAGGGCAGCGTCATGCCCTTGGCGGGCATCATGTGCAAGTTGACCGCCATGTTGATCGCCGACTGCAACCCGAACAGCATCGAGAGCCCGGCGATGGCGAGCCGGACGAAGCCGTCCTGCTCGCGGCGGGCGTGCATCAACCCGCGCATCACGATGAAGGCGTAGACCGCCACGATGGCGATGCAGAAGATCAGGCCGAACTCCTCCGCCGTCACGGCGAAGATGAAGTCGGTGTGGCCGTCCGGGATAATCCGCTTGACGGTGCCCTCGCCCGGCCCCTTGCCGAACCAGCCCGCCGAGGTGAAGGCCTCCGTGGCCTTCTGGATCTGGAAGTTGTCGCCGGTCTCGGGATCAAGGAAGCGGTCGATGCGGCGCGCCACGTGCGGCAGCAGTTCATAGGCCGCCCCCAGCCCGAGCGCGCCCGCGCCGCCGAGCCCGACGACCCAGATCCAGGGCAGGCCGGCGAGGAAGAACAGCGCGCCCCACACCACGGTGGTGAGCACGGTCTGGCCGAGATCCGGCTGCAGCACCAGCAGGCTGAGCACGCAGCCGAGCAGCGCGGCGGACAGGAGATGGCCCGGGACGTCGCGGCGCTGCGAGCCTTCAGCGAACAGCCAGGCGGCCAGCACCATGAAGGCCGGCTTCACGAACTCCGACGGCTGCACGACGATCCCGGCGAAGCTGACCCACCGCCGGGCGCCCTTGATCTCGGTGCCGATGAACAGCGTCGCGGTGAGCAGGACGATCCCGCCTGCGAAGGTGATCCAGGCGAGCCGCCGGATCTGCCGCGGGCTCAGGAACGAGACGCCGACCATGAGGACGATCGCCGGCGGCAGGAACAGCGCCTGGCGATTGACGAAATGGAACATGTCGACGCCGATCCGCTCGGCCACGGGCGGAGACGCCGCGAGCGACAGCACGACGCCGAGCACCATCAGCGCGCCCACTGCGAACAGCAGGCCGCGGTCGATCGTCCACCACCACTCGCCAAAGACCGTGCGTTCAGCGCGGGAGATCATCGGCCGTCACTCCGGGAGCATCGCCCGACCGCCGTCCGGGCGGCCGCTCCGCGAGCATGCATTCGTTAGCGTTAATGAAATCCGACCGGGGCCTTAGCCGGCGAGCGCCTGAACGGCCCTGCGGAAGGCCTCCCCGCGTTCCTCGAAATTGCGGAACTGGTCGAACGACGCGCAAGCCGGGGAGAACAGCACGACCGGCTCGGCGTTCGCGGAGCGCTCCGCGTCGGAGGTCGCCTCGGCCACCGCACGCTCGATCGTCTCCGAGATCACATGCGGCACGTCATGCGCGCCGAGGGTGCGGCCGAACGCTTCCGCGGCCTCGCCGACCAGATAGGCGCGCTCGACCCTGGGGAAGAAGGAGACCAGCGCGTCGATGCCGCCCGTCTTGGGCTTGCCGCCGAGGATCCAGAACACGCGCGGGAACGAGGCCAGCGCCTTGGCGGCGCTGTCGGCGTTGGTGGCCTTGGAATCGTTGATGAACACCACCCGCCCCGGCCCGGGGATCTCCTCCATCCGGTGCGCGAGCCCGGGGAACGTCAGCAGCCCGGCCCGGGCGGTCTCGTCCGGCATTCCGAGCGCGCGCACGGCGGCCAGCGCTGCGCTTGCGTTCTGGACGTTGTGTGCGCCGCGCAGGGCGCGCGCGCCGGCGAAATCCAGACGGTCGTTTTCCGAGATGGGAACGACGTTTACGCCGTTGCTCTCAAGCGAGCTCGACATCGCCCGCGAGAGTTCGTCGTCCTGGCCGATGGCGGCCGTGCCGGCGCCGGCGACCAGCCGCTGCTTGATCGCGGCGTAATTCTCCATCGTGCCGTGCCGCTCGAGGTGATCCTCGGAGAGGTTGAGCATCACGCCCACGGTGGGATCGAGGCTCGGCGCGAGGTCGATCTGGTAGGACGAGCACTCGATGACATGCGTCCGCCCGGGCGCCGGCGGCTCGAGGGCGAGGATCGCGACGCCGATATTGCCGCCCATCTGGACGTCCCAGCCGGCCGCGCGCAGCAGATGGGCGGTGAGCGCCGTGGTGGTCGATTTGCCGTTGGTGCCCGTGATGGCGACGAACGGCGCGCCCGGCGCGATCGCCCGGCGCTCGCGGCAGAAGATCTCGATGTCGCCGATGATCTCGACGCCGGCGGCGTTGGCGCGCTCGACCGTCCAGTGCGGCTTCGGATGGGTGAGCGGGACCCCGGGCGCCAGCACCAGCGAGTCGAACCCCGCAAAGTCCGCCTCCCGGAGATCGCCGGTCGGAAGGCCCTCCGCCCTCGCCTTCTCCACGCTGGCGGCGGAGTCGTCGAACGCCGTCACCTCCGCGCCGCCGGCCACCAGGCTGCGCACCGTCGCGAGGCCGGACCCGCCGAGGCCGAAGACCGCGACGCGCTTTCCCTTGAACGCTGTCGCAGGCGTCACGAGGAGCGGCGCCGTGCGCGATTGATCCAGAGGAAAGGGGCGGAGGCGTCGAGCATGAGGCGCGGATCGAGATGCGCCGCCTCACGCGGCTCGTCCTGCCGAGTGGCCCCGAAATCGATCAACCCCATCCCCTTGTGTTGCGGCGCCATCCGCAAGACCGCGTCGCGCAGCGCGCGAAATCCCTGGCGCCGCCTGATCTGTACGCTCATCCCCTCACCTCAGCTTGAGCGTCGCGAGCCCGATCAGGGCGAGCACGACGGCGATGATCCAAAAACGCACGACCACTTGCGACTCGGACCAGCCGAGATGCTCGAAATGATGGTGGATGGGCGCCATGCGGAACACGCGGCGGCCGGTCAGCTTGAAGGACGCGACCTGGACGATCACCGAGATCGCCTCCAGCACGAACAGGCCGCCGATGATCGCGAGCACGATCTCATGCTTGGTCGCCACCGCGACCGCGCCAAGCATGCCGCCGAGCGCGAGCGAGCCGGTGTCGCCCATGAAGATCTGGGCCGGCGGGGCGTTGAACCAGAGGAAGCCGAGGCCCGCGCCGAGCATGGCGCCGCACAGCACCGCCAGTTCGCCGGTGCCTTGCGTGAAGTGGATCTGGAGGTAGTCCGCGAACACCGCGTTGCCGGCCAGATAGGCGATGAAGCCGAAGCTCGCGGCGGCGATCATCACCGGCACGATGGCGAGCCCGTCGAGGCCATCGGTCAGGTTCACGGCGTTGCCGGAGCCGACGACGACGAGCGCCCCGAAAGCCAGGAACAGCCAGCCGAGATCGAGCAGGAAGTTCTTCAGGAACGGGAACGCGAGCGAGGTCGAGAAGCCGAGGTCGAGGAACGGCAGGTTCGGGGAATTGAACGAAGCCGGCTGGCCCGCGACGGCGATCAGATAGACGGCGATCACCGCGATCGCGACCTCGAGCGCGAGCCGCATCTTGCCCGAATAACCGGCGTGGCTCTGCTTCGTGACCTTGAGGTAGTCGTCGTAGAAGCCGATCGCGCCGAAGCCGATGGTCACGAACAGCACGATCCAGACATAGGGGTTGGTGAGATTGCCCCACAGCAGGGTCGTGACGATCAGGCTCGACAGGATCATCAGCCCGCCCATGGTGGGCGTGCCCCGCTTCAGCAGGTGCGACTGAGGGCCGTCGGCGCGGATCGGCTGGCCCTTGCCCTGCTTGAGGCGCAGCTGGTCGATGATCCAGGGGCCGAACAGAAAGACGAACAGAGCTGCCGTCATCACCGCGCCGCCGGTGCGGAACGTGATGTAGCGGAAGATGTTGAACCCCGGAACGACGCCCGAGAGGTCGGCTAGAAAGGTCAGCATCGGTTCACTCGGCCGAGGTGGTTTCGTCGGCCGAGAGCGGCGCGAAGCGGGCGCAGAGCGAGGAGACCAGCGGGCCCATGCGGGAGCTGTTCGACCCCTTGATCATGACGGCGTCGCCGCCGCGCACGCTCTGCAGGAGGATGGGTTCGAGCTCGGCCGCCGTCGGCGCCCAGGCACCCCGCCGCTGGGCGGGCAACGCGTCATGGAGCGCCCGCATCAGCGGACCGGCGGTGTAGACGAGATCGATCTTCGAGGCGGTGACCGCCTCGGCGACGGCCGCGTGCAGCTCCTGCTCGGAGGCGCCGAGCTCGAGCATGTCGCCGAGCGCCGCGATGCGACGTCCCGAAGCCGCGACGGGCGTGTGGCCCAGCAGCGCGAGCGCCGCACGCATCGAGGCGGGGTTGGCGTTGTAGCTCTCGTCGATGACGATCAGCGACCCGGTGGGGGTCTCCAGTTCGTGCCGGCGGCCGCGCCCGGCGGGCGGCGCGAACCTGGCGAGGGCGAGCCCCGCAAGGGCGAGATCGGCGCCGAGCAGCTTCGCGGCCAGCAGCACGCCGAGCGCGTTCTGGACCAGATGCCGGCCCGGCGCGCCTATCTTGAAGGTGAGCGGCTCGCCGAGGATCGTGGCGGCCACGCAGGAGCTGGTATCCTTGAGCGCCACCCGGTCGAGCCGCGCATCCGAGGTGACGTGCTCGCCGAAGCTCATCACCTCGGCGCCGCAGGCCCGCGCCGCGGCGCAAAGCCGCTCATAATGCGGGCTGTCGCGGTTGATGACGGCGTGGCCGCCCGGGACGAGCCCCTCGAAGATCTCGGCCTTGGCGTCGGCGATCGCCTCGACGTTCGGGAAGGCGGCGAGATGGACGGGCTCGACGTTCATCACCATCGCGACTTGCGGGCGCACCATCCGGGTGAGCGGCCTGATCTCGTCGGGGTGGTTCATGCCGATCTCGAACACGCCGTAGGCGGCGGATTTCGGCAGGCGCGAGAGGGTGAGCGGCACGCCCCAGTGATTGTTGTGGGAGGCGGCGGACGCGTGCGTCGGGCCGTCCTCGCCGAGGGCGACGCGCAGCGCCTCCTTGGTGCTGGTCTTGCCGACCGAGCCGGTCACAGCCACGATCCGGGCCTCCGAGCGCGCGCGGGCCGCAG
>NZ_JBJKEX010000021.1:0-21119 GCF_045505405.1 Hansschlegelia beijingensis
CGCGCAATCCCTCCACGACGTCCTTGGGCAGGGGGCCGGCGATCACGCCCTGGTTCTTGACGAGATCGTCGAGCGCCTCGGCGTTGGTGGCCTCGCACCAGGTGTGGCTGATCGTGTTGCAGGCCGCTGCCGCGCTTCGGACGACGGCCTTCAGGTCGTCGGGCAGCGAGTCCCATGCGGCCTGGTTGATCGTCAGCTCGGTGACGTTGTTCGGCTCGTGCCAGCCGGTCGTGTAGTAGTATTTGGCCGCCTTCTGCAGGCCAAGCCGGCGATCCTGGTAAGGGCCGACGAACTCCGCCGCGTCGATCACGCCGCGCTCCAGCGCCGGAAAGATCTCGCCGCCGGGAAGCAGCTTCACGTCGACGCCGAGCTGCGCATAGACCTTCCCGGCCAGCCCCGGGATGCGCATCTTGAGGCCCTTGAAGTCCTCGATCTTCTCGATCGGCTTGCGGAACCAGCCGGTCATCTGCACGCCGCTGTTGCCGATCGGCATGGGCACGAGGTTGAACGGCTCGTAGAGCTCCTCCCACAGCGCCAGCCCGCCGCCGTGATAGATCCAGGCGTTCTGGCCCTGGAAGTTGAGCCCGAACGGAACGGTGGTGAAGAACTGGGCGGCCGGAACCTTGCCTGCCCAGAAATACGAGTTGGCGGCGTTCATCTCGACGGTGCCGGCCGAGCAGGCGTCGAAGCCTTCCAGCGCCGGGATCAACTCGCCGGCGGCGAAGTGCTGGATGGTGAGCCGGCCGCCCGACATCTCCTTCACGAGCTCGCAGAAATGGGTCGGGCTGCCCGGGCCGGAGACGTAAAGCGGCGTGCCGGGCCCATAGGCGTTGGTCATCTTCCAGGAGAAGGTCTGCTGAGCGCGCGCGATCGCAGGCGCGGCCAGAGAAGCGACCGCGCCCAGCGCGCCGGCGGACAAGACTTTACGGCGGTTCATAATACCTCGCTTGCCTGCCCGCGGCAGGATCCGGATTTTCGGAAAGTAAAACCAGGCAATCGACATGCCGATCAGGGCAAGCCGGAGATCACGAACGGTTCAGCAGCAGTCGACGACGCGTCCGTAAACGCGCCTAAATCCTTCCTGGTAGTGCGTGTGGCTCAGGGCTCTCTTCACCAACATTGCGCGTATGCGGGGAAAACCTCGCTCTTGGCCCCACGTGGATCGAAGCCGGCCTCGAGAAGGCCGGTGTTCGCGTCGCGCGCCGCGGCGAGCACGAAGCCTTCGGACCAGTCGACGGCGACTTCCACCTCGTGTCCGCGCCGACGAAGCTCCGCTATCGCATCCTCGCCGATGCGCGGCTCGATCCGGACGAAGTTCGGGAACGAATTGTGGGGCGCGAAGAACCCGGGATAGTGCTCGCTGCTGATCTTGGGGGCCTCGATCGCCTCCTGCACCGTCATCCCGAAAAGGACCCGGTTCAGGAAGAACTGAAGTTGCCATTGCTCCTGCTGGTCGCCGCCCATGCTCCCGAAGACCATCCAGGGCTCGCCCTTGCGGAACGCGAGCGAGGGGCTGATCGTCGTTCTCGGCCTCTTGCCCGGCGCGACGACATTCGGATGGTGGGGCGGCTCGAGATAGAAGGTCATCATCCGGTTGCCCAGCGGGAAGCCGAGCGACCGGATCACGGGAGACGACGCGATCCAGCCGCCGCTCGGCGTCGCCGCGACCATGTTGCCGTGCCTGTCGATGACGTCGACATGAACGGTCCCGTGGCCCCAGGGCTTCTGCGAGAACCGATCTTTCTCCGGAAGCAGCGGGCCACAGGCGAAGGCGTCGCCCGGCCGGAGGCCGCCGTCCGCCGTGTCCATGGAAATCAGGGCGGCCCGGGCGCGCGCGTAATCGTCTGAGAGGAGGTTTTCGGCAGGCACGGCGGCGAACCGGGCGTCGCCGTAAAACTGCTCCCGATCGGCATAGGCGAGTTTGGTCGCCTCGATCAGCAGGTGCAGATAATCGGCGCTGTTGTGGCCGAGCGACCTGGGGTCGAACTGCTCCATCAACGCCAGGACCTGGAGACTTGCGGGGCCCTGGGTCCAGAAACCGCACTTGAACAGCGTGGCGTCGCCGAAGGCCCGGCTCAGCGGCGCCTCCAGATAGGTCTCGAACACCTCGAGATCCTCCCGGACAAGCAGCCCCTCGTGCTGCGCCGAGAACGCCGCGATCTCATCGGCGACCGCTCCGCGGTAGAATTCTGCATGGACGGCGTCGAGCTTCTGGACACGATCGCCGGCGGTCGCGCGCTCGGTCTGCGCGAGCAGTTCGAGCATGGAAGCCAGAGCAGGATTCTTGAAGATCGCGCCCTCGGCTGGAACGCTGCCGTTATCGAGATAAAGCTCGGCGCTGGACGGCCAGCTGTCGCGAAATTTGTCCGCAAGGTCCCTCAGCCCGAACTTCTCCTGGCCGATCACGCCACAGTGCTGCGGCGCGCCGTTACGGGCGAGTTCGATCGCTGGCGCCGCGACATCGGCGAACGACATCGTTCCGAAGCGTTTCAGAGCCGTGATCAGGGCGCTCGGCGTGGCCGGAACGCCCGCCGCCATGACGCCCTCGCTTGGCGATTGGTCGAAACCGCTACGGCGGAAGGCCTCCGGCGTGGCGGCCGCGGGCGCCGCCATGTTGCCGTTCAGCGCGACGACCTCGCCGCGATCGGCCATGTAGACCAGCATCGGGCATTCGCCGCCAATCGAATTCATCTGCGGATTGAGCAGTCCTTCGACAAGCACTGCCGCGACGGCGGCATCCACAGCATTGCCGCCCGCCTTCAAAGTATCGGCCCCGGCATCGACGGAGAGATAATGCTCCGCCGTGACTGCTCCTCGCTGGCCCATCAGGCGCGGGTGCATCGTTCGTCCGTCGTTGGGACTGTTGCGGAATGCCCGAGCGCTCATGCGCCTCCCCGATCAGCTGCTATGAACCAATTTCATTCCAATAGAATTTTGTAGTCAACATTTCTTCGTTCGAATACCCATGGAAATCCGTAAGCACCTGATCCGAAAGAACGAATTTCTGTCCAGGAGAATGGACCAATGTTGCCTTATTGGTACTTTATTGTTGCTTCTGTGAGCAGTGCGCTCAATCCTGAGGCGCCCGTTGCGCGGCGCATCCGAGCGGCTATGGATGTCAGTCCGGGGTTCCGTCGCACGGAGCCACGTCGCGTTTCCGGAGGCTTTCTCGCGTGAAGCACCAGCAGGTCGAACAGGAACTGCTCGAGATCGTCGAGAAGTGCCGCCTTTCGGACGGCGGCCGCCTGCCGCCGGAGCGGGAACTGTGCGCTGCGATCAAGGTCAGCCGCGGCACGCTGCGCAAGGCGCTGGATTCGCTCGAGGCCAAAGGGCTGATATGGCGGCACGTCGGCCGCGGGACCTTCGCCGGAAAGGTGCTGGCGGCCCGGACCAACCTCATCGAAATCGCGGATACGACCAGCCCCTGGGAACTGATGGAGCTAAGGCTGATGATCGAGCCGCAGATCGCGCGGCTTGCGGCCATGCGCGCTTCCCAGACCGAGATCACGCATATGCGGCACTGCCTCGAGAAGAGCGAGGCAGCCCATGATCCCGACACCTACGAGATCTGGGACAGCACGCTGCATCGCGCGATTGCGGAGGCCGCCCACAACCGGCTGGTCCTGTCCGTGTTCGAAACGGTGAACGAACTGCGCAAGCTGACCGCCTGGGGACGCCTCCGCGAGCAGATCGTCTCGCCTCCCGGCCGCCTTGAACACTGGCTTCTTCAGCATCGGGCGTTCGTGGACGCGATCGCGAGCCGCGACCCCGGGCGTGCGGAAGTCAGCGCGCGGATCCATGTCGAGGACGTGTTTCAGAGCATGCGCGTCGGTTCCGGGCTCCCGAATGATGACGCTTCGGTGCCGCGAACGTCCTGATCTCGCTCGGCCGCAGGCGGCGAGAACGACCGGTTGGATATGCCAAAGGCCAAGTCGAATTCGACCTCAACCCTTCGACATCGCAAGTCTCTCGCGGTCGGAAGCTGGCGAAGGGAGGGGGCCAGATTGCAACACTCTCGGCCTTCTCGTCCGGGGAGGTTTGGAGAGCGCCGCAATGCCTCCGCCAGCATGGTTCACGCGTCCCATGCGGCATACGCCGCACCAGCCGAGTGGATCGAGGGCACGCTCGATGCGCCAGAGCTCCGGTCCGCGAAGCGCTCACTCGAGCTCTTCCGCGCGGAAGCTGTGCGGGACAGGCTAGCTGCGATCATCCCTCCGCACGCTCGCGTCATGGAGACGGCAAGCGCGCCCCCCGGCCGGTCGGCTTACGCCAAGGCAAGAAAGCCCCTCGGAAGAAGATTTTGAACTCCGAGCAGGGTGCGATGAGCAGCCTCGTCGTGAAATGCGTTCTGGAGCAACTCGCCCTGAGCTCGTATTCGCTCATCAAAATCCTGAGGCCGGGCGCCGGTCGTGACTGGATAAGCGAAGTCCGGGACCGCGGACGTCATCCAAGGCGCCTCGACGAGCGCGTCGCATCGGCTCGGGAACTCATCCGCCAACCACGAAAGCCCATCGGTCGCTCGGGAGGCGCAACTCTGCAACAGCTCCCGCAGAAGCACGGCCTCTTGGGCCGCCACCGCCATGCCCTGCCCGTAAATCGGATTGAACCGGCAGAGACTGTCGCCGATCGGGAGCAGCCCCGCCGGCGCAGAGCCCGCTCCGAACCGCCACCGCGTACTTTCGGGGAATCGAAACCGCGTGAGCTTTTGAGGCGGACAGGCCTTCTTCAGCGCGTCCGAGATGGAGGACGTAGCGAGGGTGCGGGCAAAATCGTAGAAGCTGTCAATGTCCGCCGGCGGTTGATCTCCTCCCCGGCCCACCATCAGGACCTGCCAGACATTGTCGGCGATCTTCACCAAGTAGCCTGACCGGCCGTTGTGCGGCGGGTCCGCCCAAGTCACCAAAATTCCGAAATCGGGCTCAGCGTCGCTCGGGATCCGGAACACTCCGGTCGTGTAGCCGATGCCGATGCCGATCGCCTCGCCCCTGGGCATTGGGCGCCCGATCGCCTCCAGAGCCCTGGCGATAAGACCAATCCGGCCCGAGGCGTCCACAACCAGATCGGCCTTGATGTCCTTGACCTCTCCGTCCTCGTCCTCGACGCGGACGCCGGTCGCCCGACTTCCGTCAGGAGCCGTGGAAATGCCAAGCGCGGCGACCCCGCGGCGGATCGTGACGTTGGTCTGCGCCTTTAGGCTTTGGCTGAGGACGCGTTCCAGCACCGGTCGCGTAGCAGCGAAGGTCGGGCATGGAATCCGGCGCTGGGGCAATGCGCCGACGCCGGGCACTTCCTGTCGTATATCCCAGCCGGCCGAGAGGGGAAGCGCGCCGGCTTCGGTCAGCGCCTGGCTGAGGCCAGGAAACAGCTCTTCAAGCGCGCGCAGCGCCCCGCTCGTGAGCACATGCGGATGCCGGCCTTGGGGCACGCCTGCCCGCGGGTCGTCGCTTGGTTCGGTTGCGTCCCGCTCGACCAGCGTCACGTTCCTGAAGAAACCGGATACGGCCATGGCGGCTGATAAGCCCGCAATGCCCGCGCCGATCACAACGGCGTCCTCACCCATAAATCTGCTCATGACGCGTCGTCCTGCCGCTTCGATTCAGCAAAGCGTCCGGCGAGGCGACTACGGGCGGGTTACAGCGATCTGCGGCGAGGTTACAGGCGTAGTGGTCTTCCGGCTTGCGACGAGCATCCTGGCGGAGATGCGTCGGCGGGGGCATGGAAGGCGTGAAGAGGATCGACAACACCTAACGATCCCACTCAGGCCTCCGTCACTTGACGCCCTAGGCCTTCGCTCACCAAGCTCAATAGGCTCGGAAGGTCAGGAGCAGGCATTCAGCCAAGCGGCAGAAGCGGTCTTTGGCGCGCTAGCCGAAGGCGGGCGCTCGCCTTCGCTGGACCTGCGAGCCGACCCGAGCGCAGCCAGCCTGTCGCGGGCAGCCTCAGCTGGAAGAGCTCGAGCATGCCGAAGGGGCCGGGAGCCGGAGATCGTCCGCAAGGGCGCCGACCGCTACGGCCGAACAAGAGTGTGTTTGTGGACGGCAAGGATGTCGCGACGCAGCCCGCGTCATTGCAGCACTGAAGCTCTGCCCTGAGTGCCTACAGCGGCCTCGAGGCACCGGCTGCGACGACCCGGATGCGCGCGAGGCCGCCCGTGCGTCAACCGAGCCGGCGAGGCCGTGATCCGGACATACATCGCCGCGCGCCACCCTGCGGAGGCGGAGCGGGTGACGGATAGCTTCCCGACGATCCTTCCGGCGTGCGCCTCTCCTCCGGCACCGTTTCAGCCCTCCACATAGCCTAGAGCCATGCCTGGGGTCGGACCACTTTTCAGGGGGCAGGCCGAACCAACTGTCGTTCAAGAACATGCCGCTGCTGATCTATATCATTGCCGCTTCGACGCCGCAGATGGCATGAATACCGCAAGAAGCGACCTTGCTACTTCAGCGAGTCTTGGCGCTCCGAAGGAGTGAACGCATGATCCTGGAGGAGACTTTCACGCTCGCCAATGGCGTCGCCATTCCCAAGATCGGCCTTGGCACCTGGCGGATCGATGACGCCGCGGCCGGGCAAGTCGTGCGTGACGCTATCGGCGTCGGCTATCGCCACATCGACACTGCTCAGGCTTACGGGAACGAGCGCGGCGTCGGTGAGGGCGCGCGCGCCAGCGGCGTCGCACGCGATGCGCTGTTCATCACCACCAAGCTCGTCGCCGAGTGCAAGAGCTTCAACGAAGCGCGCGAGCGGATCGACGGCTCGTTGAAGGCGCTACGCCTGGATTATATCGATCTCATGCTGATCCACAGCCCGCAGCCCTGGGCTGAGTTTCGTGAGGGCGAGCACTTCTTCGAAGGCAATCTCGAGGCGTGGCGCGCGCTCGAGGAGGCCCATCAAGCCGGCAAGCTCCGCGCGATCGGCGTCTCCAACTTCGAGGCGCCCGATCTGGACAACCTGTTCGAACACGGCAGCGTCGCGCCCATGGTCAACCAGATCCTCGCTCATGTCGGCAACATGCCGTTCGATCTGATCGACTACAGCCGGAGCAAGGGGCTGCTGGTGGAGGCCTATTCGCCAGTCGCCCACGGCGCGGCATTGAACAGCGCACAACTTGCCGAACTCGCAGGCAAATATGGCGTGGGAATCGCGCAGCTCTGCATCCGCTACTGCTTGCAACTCGACCTGCTTCCCCTGCCGAAATCGTCGAGTGTCCAGCACATCCGTGAAAACGTCGCGATAGACTTCGTGATCTCCGATGAGGACATGGCGACGCTGCGGGAAGCCGGCGGTCGCATCGATTACGGCGAAGCCAGCGTCTTTCCCGTGTTCGGGAAGAAGCGACAGGCCGCCAGATAGACAGAAGAACCCGGCATCGCGCCTCGCACCGATTGTACGGCCACTGCCGAGGCGTGAATTTCCTTCTGGCTCCGCTCTCGGTCTTCGCCGCGATCAAGGCGCTCTCGAACGCGGCGGGATCGATCAACGCGGCGGGGGCATTGAGCTTCGGCTCCCGTTTTCGCCGCGCATGGAGGGTTTGCCCTGCCCGGGTCGGCTGAAAGGCCGGACATGCTTGAGATCGCGCGCAACATCCTGGCACGCAGGAGCCCCGCCGCCCCGTGGGACGACGTTTCGCCGGTCCGCGGGGAGCTGTTCGGAGCGGAGCGGCTCGAGCAGCACGCCGAGTCGCTTGCAGCCGCCCAGCCGATCGCCGACCGGCCGCCATTCGTGCGGTCGCTGCGGAAACGCCTGAACGACAACGCCGCCACGCTGCTCGCGGCCTACAGGGCGAGCGCCGCTGAGCTCGAGAGCGGGCGGGGCGTGACGCCCGCGGCCGAATGGCTGCTCGACAACTACTACCTCGTCGAGGATCAGATCCGCGAGATCCGGGAAGACCTGCCGCCGGGCTATTATCGTCAACTCCCAAAGCTCTCCGGAGGTCCGTTCGCGGGCTACCCACGCGTGTTCGGCATCGCTTGGGCCTATGTCGCCCACACCGACAGCCATTTCGATCCGGAGTTCCTCACGCGCTTCGTCGCCGCCTATCAGAGAGTTCAACCGCTCACGATCGGCGAGCTTTGGGCGGTGGCGATCACGATCCGCATCGTTCTGATCGAGAACCTGCGAAGGCTGGCCGATCAGATCAGCGTGGCGCGCGCTGCCCGCGCCGACGCGGAGGGACTGGCGAACCGGCTGCTCGCTTCGGGGGGCGCGCGCTCCGCGCTTGACGCCGACATCGCCACGCGCCCCAAGGGGCCCATCTCCGAACTGTTCGCAGCTCAACTCGCCAAGCGCCTGCGCGATCAGGATCCGCGCACCAACCCGGCGCTCGAATGGCTAGAGCAGCGGCTGGCGCTCCAGGGGTCGTCGATCGACGAATCCGTGCGGCACGCGCAGATGCGCCAGGGCGCCTCGAACGTGACGATCCGCAACGTCATCACCAGCATGCGTCTGATCTCGGACATCGACTGGGCGGAGGTTTTCGAAAGCGTCAGCCTCGTGGACGAAAAGCTGCGGGCCGCGAGCGACTTCGCGGCGATGGATTTCTCGACCCGCAACCTCTACCGCAGCGCGATCGAGCAGCTTGCCCGGGGCTCCTCCGCGAGCGAACTCGAGGTCGCCGATGCGGCCCTCGCCGCGTCCCGACCTGATGGGGGGGCGCCTCCCGCCGGGACAGAGCGAGTCCACGATCCGGGCTACTATCTGATCGCGGAAGGCCGGCCCGCACTGGAGCGCGCGATCGGGTTCCGCCCGTCGCCGCGGCTGTGGTTCAACAGGCTCAGCATCAGCCTCGGCATCGGCGGTTATATCGGGGCGATCCTGACCCTCACGGTCGCGCTGCTTGGCGGCGTCGTCTGGGCGCTGGTCGCAGCAGGCGGCGGGATCGTCTGGCCGCTGATCATCGCGGCGCTCGGGGTCATCCCCGCAACCGACGTCGCGACTGCGCTCGTCAACCGCTTGATCGGCTGGAGTTTCGGAGCCAACGCGCTTCCAGGCCTCGACCTGTCGGCGGGCGTGCCGTCCGCGCTCCGGACCCTGATCGCGATGCCGACCCTGCTCACCGGCGAGGCCGAGCTCGCCGAGCAGATCGCGCGGCTCGAGGTGCACCATCTGGCGGGAGGCGGCGGCGACATCTCGTTCGCTCTCTTGGTCGACGGCGTCGACGCTGACCGCGAGACCCTTGATGGCGACGCCGCGCTTCTCGCCATCGCCGAGGCGTCGATCGCGCGGCTGAACGCGACGCACGGGCCGGGCCCTGGCGGCGATCGCTTCCTGCTGCTGCATCGCCGCCGCGTCTTCAATGCAGTCGACGGCGTGTGGATGGGCTGGGAGCGCAAGCGTGGCAAGCTGCACGAACTGAACCGGTTGCTACGCGGCGCTGCCGACACGACGTTCTCGTCCATCGACGGCCACGCGCCCCGGGTTCCTGCGGATGTCCGGTACGTCATCACCCTCGACGCTGACACGCGGCTGCCGCGCGACGCGGCGAGCCGGCTGATCGGCAAGATGGCCCATCCTCTGAACCGACCGGATTTCGACGCCGGTGAAAGGCGCGTCGTCGGGGGTCATGGCATCCTCCAGCCGCGGGTGACGCCCTCCCTGCCCATCGGTCGGGAAGGGTCCGCCTATCAGCGCGCCTTCTCCGCTCCAGGCGGCGTCGACCCCTACGCGGCCGCGGTCTCGGACGTCTATCAGGACCTGTTCGGAGAAGGCTCCTACACCGGCAAGGGAATCTACGACGTCGACGCCTTCGAGGCGGCGCTCGCGGGCCGGATACCCGACAACGCCATGCTGAGCCACGACCTGTTCGAGGGAGTGTTCGCGCGAGCCGGTCTGGCCTCCGATGTCGAGGTCATCGAGGACTTCCCGTCCCGCTACGACGTCGCCGCGCTTCGCCAGCACCGCTGGATACGCGGCGACTGGCAGCTGCTTCCGTGGGTTTTGGGCGTGGGACAGGGCCACCAGGGGCTGCCCGCCGTGGGCCGTGGCAAGATGCTCGATAACCTCCGCCGCTCGCTCGTCGCGCCGGCCACGTTGGCGACGCTTGCGGCCTGCTGGTTGGCTCCCGCTCAAGCCGCCACGTGGGCGGTTCTGTTCACGGTTTCGGCGATCGCAGTCCCGGCCGCTCTTCACCTGTTCTTCTCGATCGTGCCGCGGCGGTCCGGCATCCATCTCGGGGCGCACAACCGCGTCCTGTTCGCCGACTTCCGGCTTGCCGCGACGCAGATCGGGCTGACGATCGCATTCCTGCCCGACCATGCCTTTCGCGCAGGCGACGCGATCGCGCGAACGCTGGACAGGGTATTCCGGACCCGGCGCCAGCTGCTCGAATGGACCAGCGCCGCGCAGTCCACCGCCGCGCCGCGACTGACGCTCGGCGGCTTCTACAAAATGATGGCGGGGGGGACCGGCGTGGGGCTCGGGCTCGTGACGCTCTGCCTCGCGCTCGCGCCGCACGCCTGGCCTTTGATCGTACCCTTCGCGGCTGCATGGAGCTTGGCGCCCGCGATCGCGCTGTGGGCGAGCCGTCCGCCCGATGCGGCGTCGGATCTCGCCGTCTCGGACAACGACGCGCTCGAACTGCGGTTGATCGCCCGCACGACATGGCGGTTCTTCGAGACCTTCGTCACGCCGGCCGACCACATGCTGCCGCCGGACAATTTCCAGGAGGACCCTCAGCCGGTCGTCGCCCGGCGCACCTCGCCGACCAATGTCGGGCTCTACCTGCTGTCGGCGGTCGCCGCCCGCGACTTCGGCTGGGCGGGCGCCCTCGAGACCGTCGAGCGGCTGGAGGCGACCTTCGCGTCGCTGCGAAATCTGCAGCGCCATCGCGGGCACTTCCTGAACTGGTACGGCAGCCAAACCGGCCAGCCCCTCACTCCGGCCTATGTGTCGACCGTCGACAGCGGCAATCTCGCGGGCCACCTCATCGCGCTCGCCAACGCCTGCGAGGAATGGGCCGCGGAGCCAGCGCCGGCGGCCGTCCGGCAGGGTCTTGCCGACAACCTGGCGCTCGCCCGCGTCGCGCTCGCCA
Organism: Hansschlegelia beijingensis; assembly: GCF_045505405.1. Taxonomy (GTDB): domain Bacteria; phylum Pseudomonadota; class Alphaproteobacteria; order Rhizobiales; family Methylopilaceae; genus Methylopila; species Methylopila beijingensis_A. The sequence continues at coordinate 11,027 of NZ_JBJKEX010000021.1, forward strand.
GGCTCGTGTCGCGCAACGACAAATCCGGCCGCCAGATCGTGGCGATCCTCGATGAGATCGACCGCCAACTGAACGGCGGCGTCGCGATCGCGACGCTCGCGCCGGTCCTCGCGCGGCTGTCCGAGAAGACGCTGAAGGTCGCGCGCGAGGTGCTGCCGCCGGCGGCGTCCGAGGGCGCGTCCGACTTCCAGTACTGGATCCGGGCGTTCGCGAGTGGCGTCGCCGAGCACAGGCGCGATGGAACCGGGGGCCCGAGCTCCGGGCTCGCCAAGCGGGCCGCGGCCATCGCCGCAGAGGCCCGCGCGACTGCGCTCGATATGGACTTCGCGTTCCTGCTGGATCCGGAGCGGAAACTTTTCTCGATTGGCTATTCGCTGCCCGACAACCGGCTGGACCCGAGCTGTTACGATCTGCTGGCCTCGGAAGCACGGCTTGCGAGCCTGTTCGCCATCGCCAAGGGCGACGCCCCGACCCGCCACTGGTTCCGCCTCGGCCGCACTGCGACCCCGATCGGCGGCGCGTCCGCGCTGATCTCGTGGTCGGGCTCGATGTTCGAGTACCTGATGCCGTCGCTCGTCATGCGGGCGCCGACCGGCAGCCTGCTGGAGCAGACCAACCGCCTGATCGTGTGGCGGCAGCAGGAGTATGGGAAGTCGCTCGGGGTTCCGTGGGGCGTGTCTGAGTCGGCCTACAACGCGCGCGACCTTGAGTTCACCTATCAGTACTCGAATTTCGGCGTTCCGGGCCTGGGCCTCAAGCGCGGCCTCGCCGAGAACGCTGTGTTCGCGCCTTACGCGACCGCGCTGGCGGCCATGGTGGACCCGCAGGGCGCCCTCGCGAATTTCAGGCGCATGGCGGATATGGGCGCGCGCGGACGTTACGGCTTCTACGAGGCGCTCGACTTCACCCGCTCGCGCCTCCCGGAGGGCGAGAGGGTCGCGATCGTCCGCAACTTCATGGCCCATCATCAGGGCATGACGATTGTGGCGCTCGCCAACGTCCTGCAGGACGGCCGGATGCGCGCGCGCTTCCATCGCGAGCCGATCATCCAAGCCTGCGATCTCCTCCTGCAGGAGCGCATGCCGCGCGACGTCGCGGTGCTCCCGGCGCGCGCCGAGGAAGTAAGGGCCTCGTCCGGAGAGGTCACGGAAGCCTCGGTCATGCGCCACGTGACGCCGTCGACGGGCGGCCCTCCGGTGACCCACGTGCTGTCGAACGGCCGCTACGCCGTCATGCTCACCGCGGAAGGCGCCGGCTATAGCCGCTGGCGCGACCTCGCTGTCACCCGCTGGCGCGGCGACGCCACGCGCGACGACCTCGGCTCTTTCGTCATCCTGCGGGACGTCGCGAGCGGCCGGACATGGTCGGCGGCCGCCCAGCCTGTCGGTGCGCCGGCGGATCACCAGGAGGTGGTGTTCGGCGAGGATCAGGCGACCTTCATCCGCCGCGACGGCTCGCTGACCACGACCATGGAGGTCATCGTATCGGGTGAGATCGACGCCGAGGTCCGGCGCGTCACGTTGACGAACGCGGGCCGCGCGGCCTGCGAGATCGAGCTGACGTCCTATTCCGAAATCGTGCTCGCGCCGCCCGCCGCAGACGCCGCGCATCCGGCCTTCGCCAAGCTCTTCGTCGTGACCGAGCACCTGCCCGAATACGGCGCGCTGATCGCGACGCGTCGCCCCCGCACGAATGGCGAGGCGGCGCTGTGCGCGGCGCACTTCGCTGTCGTCGAAGGCGGCGAGTCCGCCGCCCCCGAGTACGAGACCGACCGCGCCAAGTTCCTCGGGCGCAGCCGGGCGCCTTCGGCGGCCTTTTCGGGCAATGCAGCTCGGCCGCTGACGAAGACCGTCGGGACCGTGCTGGATCCGGTGCTCTCAATCCGGCGCCGCGTGACGCTCCCCGCCGGCGGCCGCGTACGTGTCGCGTTCTGGACCGTGGTCGCGACCGCACGCGAGGACCTGCTTGACCTCGTCGAGGCCCATCACGATCGCAACGCTTTCGATCGGGCCAAGACGCTCGCTTGGACGCAGGCCCAAGTGCAGTTGCGCCATCTCGACGTCACCGCGGAGGAGGCCGCCGACTTCCAGCGGCTCGCAGCGCCCCTGCTTTACCCGGACGCGCGCTTCCGGGCGGCCTCTGACGTCATAGCCCGCGGCGCGGGCGCCCAGTCCGCGCTCTGGCCCTATTCGATCTCTGGCGACCTGCCCGTCGTGCTGCTGCGGATCGACGACGTCGAGGACATGGAGCAGGTTCGCCAGTTGCTGCGGGCCCACGAGTATTGGCGGATGAAGCGGATCTCGGTGGATCTCGTCATCGTCAACGAGCACGCCTCGTCCTACCTGCAGGACCTGCAGAAAGCGATTGGCGCCGCCGACCGATCGAGCCAGTCGCGACCGCGTTCCGGCGACGCCCCGACGCAAGGGGCGGTCTATACCCTGCGCGCCGACCTGCTGCCGATCGAAGCCCGCAACCTGCTGCTCTCGGTGGCGCGCGTCGTGCTCGTCGCCCGCCGCGGCTCGATCGCGGACCAGATCGCGCGGCTGCCCGCGCCAACGCCTTTCCGCGCCCCCCGGCGTCGCAAAACCACCGTGGCGAGAAGCACGGAGCGGCAGCGCGACGCCGCGACGGCCGGGCTCGAATTCTTCAACGGGGTCGGCGGCTTCGGCGACGACGGCCGTGAGTATGTCGTGGCGCTCGACGGCGGCCGCACCACGCCCGCCCCGTGGATCAACGTGATCGCCAACCCAGGCTTCGGGTTCCAGGTCTCAGCGGGCGGCAGCGGCTCGACCTGGTCGGAGAACAGCCGCGAGAACCAGCTGACGCCGTGGTCGAACGACCCAGTCATGGATCCCGCCGGCGAGGCGATCTACGTCCGCGACGAGCAGGCTGGCGAGGTCTGGACCGCGACCGCGCAGCCGATCTGCAACGAGGGCCTCTATGTCGCCCGCCACCGCTTCGGCTCGAGCCGCTTCGAGCATGAGGCCAACGGCGTCGCGCTGGAGTTGACGCAGTTTGTGCCCGTGGCCGACCCGGTGAAGATATCGCGCCTGACGCTGCGCAACACATCCGGTCGCCCGCGGCGTCTGTCGGTCACGGCCTTCTGCGAATGGGTGCTTGGTACGGTGCGCGGATCGTCCGCGCCGTTCGTCGTCACGGCGGTCGATCCAGACACCGGCGCGCTGTTCGCCCGCAACCCTTGGGGTTCGGCGTTCCCCGGGCGGGTCGCTTTCGCGGATCTGTGCGGCCGCCAGACTGGCTGGACGGCCGACCGCACCGAATTCCTCGGCCGCAACGGCGGGCCGGAAGCGCCTGCCGCCTTGTTCCGGAAAACGCCGCTTTCCGGCGCGACCGGGGCTGGGCTCGACCCGTGCGCCGCGCTCTCAACCGACGTCGCGCTCGGCATCGGCGAAAGCGTCGAGATCGTCTGGCTCCTAGGCCAGTGCCGCTCCGAGGACGACGCGCGCGCTCTCATCCTGCGCACGCGCGTCGCCGACCTCGACGCCGTGCTGGCCGAGGTTTCCGGCAGCTGGAAGGCTCGTCTCGGCGGCGTACAGGTTCGCACGCCCGACCGAACCATGGACATCATGCTCAACGGCTGGCTGCTCTATCAGGCGCTCGGCTGCCGGATCTGGGCGCGTTCGGGCTTCTATCAGGCGAGCGGCGCCTACGGGTTCCGCGACCAGATGCAAGACGGCATGGCGCTGTCTCTCGTCGACCCCGCCGAAACCCGCTCGCACCTGCTCCGCGCCGCGAGCCGACAGTTCCCGGAAGGCGACGTGCAGCATTGGTGGCTGCCGCATTCCGGCCAAGGCGTGCGTACGCGAATCTCCGACGATCGCGTGTGGCTCGCCTACGCGACCGCCACCTATGTTTCGACCTCCGGCGACGCCTCGGCGCTTGACGAGGAGACCGGGTTCCTGGAGGGCCCGCTTCTGAAGCCCGGGGAGCACGATGCGTTCTTCCAGCCCATGGTTTCGGCCGAGCGTGCGTCCCTGTTCGAACATTGCGCCCGCGGCCTCGACCAGTGCGTCGCGCTCACCGGCCCGCACGGCCTGCCGTTGATGGGCACCGGCGACTGGAACGACGGCATGAACCGCGTGGGCGAAGGCGGCCGGGGAGAAAGCGTCTGGCTCGGCTGGCTGTTCATCCGCACTGTCGCGCTGTTCGCGCCGCTCGCCGAGGCGCGCGCCCCGGACCGCGCCGCGCGTTGGCGTGCGCACGCCGAAAGCGTCCGCGCCGCGATCGAGCGCAATGCTTGGGACGGAAACTGGTATCGCCGCGCGACCTTCGACGACGGCGCCTGGCTCGGATCCCGCGACAGTGACGAGTGCCGCATCGATCAGATCGCGCAATCGTGGGCGGTGCTGTCAGGCGCCGCCGATCGAGAGCGCGCCGTTTGCGCGATGGCCTCGGTCGACGAGCTGCTGATCTGGCGCGACGACGGGATCGCGGTCCTGTTCACGCCGCCCTTCGTCTCGACCCCGCACGACCCCGGCTACATCAAAGGATATCCGGCGGGCCTGCGCGAGAATGGCGGGCAGTACTCCCACGCGGCCATGTGGTCGATCCTCGCCTTCGCCAAGCTCGGCGACGGCGCAGGGGCGCACGACCTTTTCGCCATGCTGAACCCGATCAACCATGCGCGCGACCCCGCCGCGGCCGATCGGTACAAGGTCGAGCCCTACGTGGTGGCCGCGGACGTCTATTCGGTAGCGCCGCATGTCGGGCGCGGCGGCTGGACCTGGTACACGGGCTCCGCCGCCTGGATGTATCGGGCTGGTCTCGAAGGAATCCTCGGCGTCACCCGTGATGGCGCGTATCTGCGCGTCTCCCCCGTGATCCCGCAGTCATGGCCGGGCTTCGATGCGACGCTCACCGTCGAAGGGACGGTCTGTCGGATTCGGGTTAAGCGGCGTGCGTCGGACGACAGCGCTCCGCAGCATATGCTCGATGGGCGACCGCTCGATCCGACCGTTGAAGACCTGCGGCTTCCGCTGGACGGGCGCGAGCACGAACTTACGATCATCCTCGAAGGCGACGGCGCTTGAGGAGTCGAAGCATCCGAAGCCTCCCCTCAGCCTCAAGCTGAGCTCTGGCGCGCCCCACGTATAGCTCCACTCTCCCTTTGGGACGGCCGCCTTGTTCCAAGATGCTATAGGCGGGATCTCGAAGAGATCTTCTATGTGAACAAGTCCGCGTACCCTCGGTCTCAATCTAGAGCCAACCGACACGAGCCCCTCTGGATCTCCGCAAGGTCCCCGTTTTCATCCACGAGTCTGACGGTCACCCTGCCGAGATTGGCGTCTCGCCTTTCAAGATAGGCATGGGCGCCGGCCCGCTTCGCGACTATCCGGACCGGCCGCACGGACAGGCGGTCGACCTCTTCCACAGCACGGCCGGATACAGCGAGGACGCCATCCGGAAACTGACCGCGGACGCGGCCGCCGCCGGAGTGCGCCTCCACGTTCTGCACGACCCCCGCGACGGACGGCTCAGCGGCGACGCGATCCGGGCCGCCGTTCCCGACTGGCCGACCGCCAGCGTGTGGTTCTGCGGCCCGCCCGGGCTTCGGAAGAGCGCTGCGAGACGAGCTGGGGCGACATGGCCTGAGCGTCTCGGCGCGGTTCCATCAGGAACTGTTCGCGGTGCGGTGAGTTCGCAGCCGCCCGGCCGAAGCGGGCGGAAGGACGTTCGTGTCCCGAGGAGGCGCGCTTCAACCTGCGCGAGGCTCCCTGCCCCTAGATGGCGCGCCCGACAAGCGCGCCGATGAGTGCTGTCGCGCCCATCGCGACGGCGCCCCAGAAGGTCACGCGAAGCATCGGGCGCAGCACACCGGCCCCGCCCGCCCGTGCCCCGACGGCCCCAAGCACCGCCAGTCCGGCAAGGGAACCGAGCGACACCGCCACGCCCGTCAGTTGCGTCGGAGCCAGCACGGCTATGACGAGAGGGAGGAGGGCCCCGCTCGCAAAGGTCGCAGCGGAGGTGAGCGCGGCCTGCACCGGTCGCGGGGCGACGTGCTCGGCGAGGCCGAGCTCGTCGCGGGCATGGGCGGCGAACGCGTCCTTCGCGGTCATCTGTTCGGCCACCTTGCGGGCGAGGTCGGGCTCGACGCCGCGTCCCACATAGATCTGCGTCAGCTCGTTCAGTTCGGCATCCGGCATGGTCGCGAGCTCATGCCGCTCGCGCTCGAGGTCGGCCTGTTCCGTATCCGCCTGGGAACTGACGGAAACATACTCGCCCGCCGCCATCGACATCGCGCCGGCGACGAGGCTTGCGATGCCGGCCACGACGACCTCGCCCGGCCCCTTCGCCGCGGCCGCTACACCGACCACCAGGCTGGCGGTCGAGATGATCCCGTCATTCGCGCCGAGCACGGCGGCGCGAAGCCAACCGATCCGATGGATGAGGTGCGCTTCCCGATGCAATGGGTGCATGTCGTCCTCTCGTGAACCCCGCAACCCTATTCTCACGGCGAAGCGGCGCAACGCGCGTCGCTCTGCGCTCGGTGCTCAGGCGAGCCGGATCGCCGCCTGAAGGCCGGGAGCATCGTCCCGATTCCTGAGGTTCACCGTCGCCCCGCAGCGTCGGACCGCCATCTCTGGAGACTATCGAGACGCCGAGCAGCTTGCGGCCGAGCCATCGCTAGGGTCGGCCGCTGCGTCGCGCTCACCGCCAATCGTGATAAGCCGACCGGCGCTTGGAAAACGGCAGGCGTCGTGCGGCCTCGTCGGTGATTAGGTAGCTCATGCGAGCTGAACCCGAGTTCGAAATCTCCGTGCCGGCTTGGCGGGCTCGGCGGCTCCGTAATCATCTGGCCGCGCAGAGGGCGGCCGGGCGCGCGGCAAAGGCGGCCGGTGAGGCCAGGATCGTCCCATCCGAGCTGGCGCATCGAGCCGAGGCCCGGTGCTGGCTCTCCGGCCGGGATCAGGCTCGCGCCGACAGCGGCGACGTCAAGCCCGCGCCGACGGCGAGGCAACTCACGAAGCTCGATCGCTGGCAGCGCGGCGCCGGCCGGCTGTCGCTAACGCAGGGCCAGCTTCGGCGAGCGATCCTAGAAAATGTCACCGATGAGTTGCTCGCGAACCGCCCATTGAGGTCTGGCGCCATCGCAAAGGCGCACCGGGAAGCGGTGCGCCGCTGTCGTGATGCGGGATTGCCAGCGCCAAAGGCGTCACGATACCGCAAATGGCTCAAGCTGATCAGAGGGATATAGCATCAGCGGGCGCTTCTGACCCAAGCGGATGTTGCGAGCGTCCGGTCGGCGGCGCGGCGCAGGCGGATCTGGACGCTGATCCGACATCGGCGCTTGGTCCGGCCAGCACGCTCGCGCATTTTTGTTCAGCGAGCGCTCGCTCGAGCGGTGGCGAGGCCGCGGAACCATCACGTAATAAGTAAAACGCTTCGTTATTAGGATGGGTCAGCGAAGACCGACAAACTCGCCGCCGCTCTAATGGCTTCTGCTTTGCTCGCCATCACTCCGTCCGCCGCGGAGACGATGACCAAGGTCACCAGCGGACATTCTCAAGCGGCTCAACACGAATGGCGACGACACGCTGGAGCCGGACGAGGTCAAGGACCGGGTAAAGCGATGAGGAGTGGAAGAGCGTCAACAAGGATGGTGATCAGACGCTCGAGATGGATGAGCGGCTCACCATTGCGCGGGCGCGCTTCACGCAGGCCGACGCAAACGAGGACGGAAAGCTCACGGCGACTGAACTCGACCCTGAGGGAGGGTGGGGCGTCGTGGTCATGATCGTCAAGTGACGGGGCGGGCCTTTCGCCGGATTCGCGCGGATGACGAAGGCCCGACCGCTGGGGACTCGCTTGCGACGATCCTCCCCCGAGACCTTCGCCATCCCGTCGGGATCAGCCGGCGGCCCGAGAGGGCGCCGGCGTGTTGAGCAGCTGCTGCTCCCACAGATAGGCGATGCCGCTGCCGCCGGCGTGCTGCTTCATCACCTCGATCAGCCCGTCGACGTGCTCGGTGCGGGCCCAGTCGCGCTGCCATTCGGCCGACACCGCAAGCCACGTCATCATGTTCACCCCGGCGGCGATCATGCGCTGGATCGCGACCTCGTGCGCCTCGACCGAGACGCCGCCGGACGCGTCGGTGACGACTGTGACGTCCCAGCCTTCGCCGGCGGCCTGGATCGCCGGCATGGCGACGCAGATCTCCGTCCAGAGGCCCGCGATGATCAGCTGCTTGCGGCCCGTCTTCTTGACCGCCTCCACCACCTTCTCGTCTTCCCAGGTGTTGATCAGCGTCCGGTCGATCACCTCCTGACCCGGAAACGCGTCGGTGATCTGGGAGAAGATGACGCCGCCTCGCTCCGCGACGACGCTCGTCAGGATCACAGGAACGCCGAAGGCCTTCGCGGCCTTCGCCAGCGCCGCGGAATTGTTGATCACCATCTGCGGGTCGTGACTGTTGAGGTTCGCGAGCTGGAAGGGCTGGTGGTCGATCAGAACGACTACGGAGTCTTCCGGCCGAAGAAGCGAAGCAAGGCCATTGCGGAAGGTCATGAGAGGATCCTGTTTTCCGCGCTTTGCGGAGGTTGCTTGGTCATCGTGATCGCGGGGGTGTCGGAAGGTTCAAGACGATCGGCTTCCCGCGAGCATCCCATCGAGAAGCGTCGTGAGCCGCCTGTGCGCCTCAATCTGGGCGAACTCTGGGTTGTGGGCGGCCGGTTCGCGCCAATACAGCGCGAGAGCCCAAGTCATTGGAAAGAATCCGGCCCTGCGTGCAAAGGCGGCGCGAGATCCTGGCCAAAGCGTCGTTCGACGACGCAAAGCCAAGAACTCGGTCACCACATATCTCTGCGCGTTCAAAACGCGAAAGGCGACTGCAAGGGGTAGTTTGTCGTCTGGTCCGCGTATCAGGCGGCTGGTTGAACGGCCTGCAACGCTTGCGCCGCGCCGGCGACGTCGATCGCCACCTTCCCGCGCAGCCCTCGTGCGGCGCCGTTCTCCGAAAGAGCGTGCGCCTCGCTCATCTGCGCGAGGGGGAACGTCGCTCCGATCACGGGCTTCACCAGCCCGCGCTCGACAAGAGCGGTGAGCGCGTCGAGTTTGCCCCTGTTCTGGCGGGTGAACACGAAGTGATACGCAGCGTTCTTGCCCCAGGCCTCCAGTAGGTTTTGCGGCTGAGCGATGTCGACGATGCTGACGACACGGCCGAAAGGCGCCAGCATTGATGGACTTCTGGTGAGCGTATCCCCCCCAACGGTGTCGAGGACGACGTTGACGCCAAGTCCCTCTGTCAGGCGGGAAATCTCCCTGACGTAATCCTCCGCGGTATAATCGATCGCGTCGTCAGCGCCGAGTGAGCGGACGAAGTCGTGGTTGCTGGCGCGCGCGGTCGTGATCACCCGTGCGCCGATCGCCTTGGCGACCTGTATGGCGATTGTACCCACGCCGCCTGCGCCGCCATGGATGAGGATCGTCTCCCCGACGCTCAGCCGCGCACGCTCGACAAGCGCTTCCCAGACCGTGCCGCCCACGAGCGTCAGGCTGGCGGCCTCAAGGTGGCTGAGGTTCCGCGGCTTGCGTCCAACGATCTCGACGTCCGCGACGTGCTGCTCGGCGTACGAGCCAGCGCCGCCGAAGATCTTCGGCGTGTAGTACACTTCGTCACCGAGCGAGAACTCATCAACGCCAGATCCGACCTCCTCCACGACGCCTGAGATGTCGTGGCCGATGATGGCGGGCAGCGGCACGTAGTCTGCGTAGTCGCCGCGGCGGATCTGGTAGTCGAGCGGATTGACGGCGGTCGCGTGCACACGCACCCGAACCTGGCGCGGGCTTAACTCCGGAACCGGCGCCTCGCGGAACTCAAACGCGTCCGGCCCCCCAAAACGGGAAAGCACGACCGCCTGCATGGTCTTGGTCATAACCGATCCTTGGTGTCGTTGTCGTCGAGGGGGCGTCAGTGATTGGGAAGTCCGCCTGAAGGGTGCTTCCGCTTAATCGCAGACCCGGACCTGACGGGTGACGACCGTTCCAATCGACTTCGGGCCGGCAGTCTCGAAGACCCGACGTGTCTCGGTGTGGCAGCCTTCGATCGAAGCAACGTGGGCTCGATCGCCCGGGG
>NZ_JBJKEX010000220.1:0-4998 GCF_045505405.1 Hansschlegelia beijingensis
CCGGCATGCTGCTGTTCATGCTGGCGATCATCTTCGTGCTCGGCTTCTTCATCGAGTGGATCGAGATCAGCTACATCGTCGTGCCGATGTTCCTGCCCTTGATGCTCGCGGACGGCGTCAACGTCGTCTGGGCCGCGTCGCTGATCGCGGTGGTGCTGCAGACCTCGTTCCTGACGCCGCCATTCGGCTGGGCGTTGTTCTACCTGCGAGGCGTGGCGCCCCCGGAGGTCTCGACGCTCGACATCTACAAGGGCGTCGTGCCGTTCATCGCGCTGCAGCTCATCGCGCTGGCGCTGGTGTTCTGCTTCCCCGGCATCGCCACCTGGCTTCCGACCGCAATCGGATGGTGAAGGCGCGAATCCGCCAGGGCGCGGGATCGCAGGCGTCAGGGAAGGGCCGTCCCCGTGGTGGCCCGACGGATTATCGCCATCAACCAGGAAGGGAGGGTCGCCGCTTGATCAACGGCGGCCCACGCCGATGAGGGCGGTCGAGGGCACCCGGAGGATCCTCTGCCCCTGCGCCATCCGTAGAACCTCCGCGATCACCGCCGCCTTTTCGGAGGCGGTGAGACTGGTCCAGTCGGGTGACATGCCGAACAAGGCGTCGGGCTCTGCAAGCGCCGTCATGTCGACTTCGTAGTCGAAGGTGATCGGCTCGATGTGCGGGTCACGATAGCCCGCCCGCGTGATTTCCCGCGCGAAGTCGCCGGGATCGCTCAGGGCCCCGACCCCGTCAGGCATCGTCATGCCCTCCCGCTTCGGGAACAGCGTGCGCCGGACTTGCCCCAGCAGGAGGAAGGTGGCGGCGCCCCCCTCCGGCCAGGTGGCGACCACCCCATAGCCGCCCGGGCGCGTCACCCGCGCCATCTCGGACAGGCCTGCGCGCCAGTCCGGGAACATGATGACCCCGAAGATCGAAAAGACCGCGTCGAAGCTGGCGTCGGGGAGGTCGAGCGCCTGCCCATCCATCACCCGCGCCTCGACATTCGGCGCCTGCGCGGCCGCTATCCGGGCCACCATCCCAGGCGAGAAGTCCGTGGCGAGCACCTGAGCTCCGGACTCGGCGGCGGCAAGCGCCAACGCGCCCGTGCCGGCCGCGACATCGAGAATGCGGCGCCCGCTCGTCAGCGGGACCCGCGCCAGCGCCGCCCGCGCATAGCGCGTCGTGAAAGGATGGGCGTTTCGCTCATAAGTGAGCGCAGCCTTGTCCCAGTGGCTGACGTTCTCGAACTCCCGCATGCGACCTCCGGCTCATGTAACTTAAAATGTATCGAAATCGCGTGTATGGCGGTTCCGGTGAGCCATGCAAGGGGACTGACATGCGCGCGGACCGCCGCCTTTCGAGAATGCTTCACGTGCTGCTTCACATGGGCCGGCACGATGGGCCGATGACGTCCGAGGCGATCGCGCGCATGCTCGACACCAATCCCGTCGTCGTCCGACGCACGATGGCGGGCCTGCGTGACGCCGGCTATGTGCGATCAGCAAAAGGCCATGGCGGCGGGTGGGAAATCGCGGCCGAACTGGAGAAGGTATCGCTTCTCGACATCCACCGTGCGGTGGGCGGGCCCCATATATTCGCGATCGGCGGCGAGCATCCGCACCCGGAGTGCGCGGTCAAGGACGTGGTCAATGCGGCCTTGGACGATGCGCTACGGGAAGCCGAGGCGTTGCTGCTGGCGCGCCTCGGCGCGATCAGCCTCGCGGAGCTGGCGCGAGGCTTCGACGAGCGCTGCCACAATTAGCCCCACGGGCGTCATGGCCGACGCTCAGCTCCGCGCGCTGGGCGCTCATAGGACGGCCGCCATGATCCGGCTGCACCCGAAAGCGACCGCGGAACAGCGGCGCGCGGGAGCGCGCAGACGAATCGCCCGGAGAACGAAGCAGGGAGGTTTGTCGGATTAGGCCAGTGAGGTCTTGTCGGAACGCCCCCGGAGGGGCGCCCGCGATGCCAGGAGAATGATGGTGCCGCGTGCAGGGATCGAACCCGCGACCCCCTGATTACAAATCAGGTGCTCTACCAACTGAGCTAACGCGGCGGATCTTCGTTCTGTCTGACTCTCGCTCCGAACACGCCTGTCGGCGCGTCCGGAGCTTTTTGCAGCGACAGGCGGCCGACCACAAGAGCGTCGGCCGTCGTCGCGTCAGGCGATCGCTGTGCGGCGCGCCGTGACGAGGTTCACCGCGACCGCCACCGCGACGTTGAGCGCGAGCGCCACCAGCCCGATATAGACCGTGGTCCCGGCGGGTCCGCCGAACGGCAGCGCCTGCAGGGGCTTCAAGCCTTCCGGTCCCCAGGCCATCCAGCTGCCGCTCGCGAAGCCCACCGCCCAGCCGGCCAGCAGCCCGGGGGCGCGGAACCAGCTGGTGTAGAGGCCGAAGACCAGCGCCGGCAGGGTCTGCAGGATCCAGATGCCGCCGAGCAGCTGCAGGTCGAGCGCGAACTTGGTGGGCAGGTAGACGATCACCAGCAGCGCGCCGACCTTGACCACCAGCGACGTAATCTTGGCGACGGAGGCTTCGCCCGCCGGCGTGACCTGCGGATTGACGTAGGCCTTCCAGAAGTTGCGGGTGAAGAGGTTCGCGGCGCCGATCGACATGACGGCCGCCGGAACCAGCGCGCCGATGCCGATCGCCGCATATGCGAAGCCCGCGAACCAGCCGGAGAACAGCGTGTCGAACAGCGCCGGCACGATGTCGTTGTTGGTGGCGACCTTGATGCCGGCGGCGTGGCCCATATAGCCCAGCATGGCGATCAGCCCGAGCAGCAGGGTGTAGGCCGGCAGCAGCACCGCGTTCTTGCGGATCGTGTTGGCGCTGTTGGAGGCGAAGATGCCAGTCAGCGTGTGCGGATACATGAAGGCCGCGAGCGCCGAGCCGAGCGCCAGCGTGGCGTAGGCCGCCATCTGGTTTCCACCGAGCAGCAGCCCGCCCTTGCCGGCGGCCGCGAAATCCGCCCCCGCCTTGTCGAACACGGCGCCGTAGCCGCCGAGCTTCATCGGCACCACGATGACCGCCACGATCACCACGATGTAGATCATGATGTCCTTGACGAAGGCGATCAGCGCGGGGGCCCGAAGGCCCGAGGAGTAGGTGTAGAAGGCGAGGATCAGGAAGGCGGCCGTGAGCGGAACATTGTGGATCGGCCCGAGCGAGATGCCCGCGAGGCCGAGCGCCTTGATCACGGCCTCCATGCCGATCAGCTGGAGCGCGATGTAGGGCATCGTCGCGACGACGCCCGTGATCGCCACGACGAGCTCCAGCGCGCGGGAGCCGTACCTGCCGTGCACGATGTCGCCGGCCGTGACGTAGTTCATCTCCTTGGCCTTCTTCCACAGAAGCGGCATCACGAGGAAGACGAACGGATAGACCACGATCGTGTAGGGCAGGGCGAAGAAGCCGTAGGCGCCGACTGCGTAGACCAGCGCCGGCACCGCGATCACCGTGTAGGCGGTGTAGAAGTCGCCGCCGACCAGGAACCAGGTGATCCAGGTGCCGAAGCTGCGGCCGCCGAGGCCCCATTCGTCGATGTGAGCGAGCGTCTCCGGCTTGCGCCAGTGCGCCGCCACGAAGCCCATCAGGGTGACGAGGATAAAGAAGAACAGGAAGACGGCGAGCGCGGGATAGTTGAGCGTCGGCGTCCATACTGCGGGAGCGGCCGCCGGATCAGTCGTCATCGCGCACGCTCCGATAGGCGACGTAGGTCAGGAGCGCGGTGATCGGCACGAAGGCGAGCTGGTACCAGTAGAAGAACGGGAAGCCCCACAGCCTCGGCTCGAGGTGGTTGTAGAACGCCGGGTAGAGCAGCCCGACATAGGGAATGATCAGCAGCCACAAGGCTGCCCGCGACTTCCGACGGTCCATCCTTACCTCCCAGCGCGATAACGAAGTCGTGATAGCGGTTGGGGGAGTTGGCGCGGGCCGTCAAGTCGCGGCGCTCGGCCGGGGCCGCCTGGTGAGGCGCGGGAGGCCTTCGGCGTCTGCCGTCTCGGCTCGCCCGGTGGCGTCGCACGCAGACGTTGCGCAGGCGCTTCTTCTGCGATCTCCGACGCATCGCGCCGGCCACGGGCATGACGCCCGCTCCGTCGCGGCGGACTTCTACATGCGGCGCTGCAGGGCGAACTTCGCATCGACGCACTCGGCCGGAGACCGCGCGCGAGTCCCGCCCTTTCAAAGAATTCTTCCAGCAGAAGAGCGTCGTTAAACTGAAATAAACTGCGGGTCCGGCCTTTTAATATAATTGTTTCCGCCGGACTCGTCCTCCATGCGTATCAGCACCAAGATCTTCGCCCTTGTGGGCTCACTCGGCCTCGTGGCGGCAACGCTGACCGGGGTCGGCCTCTACTCGCTCTCCAGCTTCCGGGCCGCTTTCGTGGCCGCCCAGCACGCCGACACGGAAGCGCTGAACGGCGAGCGGCTCAACCGGCTCGTCACCGCGACCGTGATGGACGCGCGCGGCATCTACGCGGCCGAGGACTCTGCGAGCGCGAAGCCCTTCGGGGCAGGGGTGCTTGCCTCGCTCGACGCGATCGACAAACTGCTGAACGAGTGGCGCGCGACAGTCGACGAGCACGACCGCGACCTGTTCGAGGCCGTGGCCCGCGAGGCGGCCCGGTTCCGCGAGTTCCGCACCGAAACCGTCCGGCTCGCCGCCGAGGTTTCGCCCCGGGCCGCCAACGAGCAGGGCAACAACGAGGCGAACCGCTCCAACCGCAGGGCGTTCCAAGCCAGCATCGACGCCCTGACGAAAAGGAACCTCGACCAGCAGCGGGCGATCAACGCCGCCGAGGAGGAGCTCTACGCCCGCATCACCACGCTTCTTCTTCTGCTGTCGATCGGCGGCGTGGCCGGCGCCCTGGCGCTGTCCTTCTTCGTGGCCCTCGTCAACAACCGCCCAAGCCCCTGCTGCGCAGGGGCTTGGAAAGTGGTGGGCGTGACAGGGATCGAACCTGTGACCCCTACCATGTCAAGGTAGTGCTCTCCCGCTGAGCTACACGCC
>NZ_JBJKEX010000221.1:0-4990 GCF_045505405.1 Hansschlegelia beijingensis
CCGCGCCGGCCGCTCCGGATGTTCGCGCGGCCCGAGCCCGTCGAGGTGCTGGCGGAGGTGCCGGACGGGCCGCCGCTGCGCTTCGTCTGGCGACGTGCGACCCACCATGTGGTGCGGGCCGAGGGGCCGGAACGCATCGCGCTCGAATGGTGGCGGGACGACGAAGCGCCGCTGACCCGCGACTATTTCCGCGTGGAGGATTCCGTCGGCGCCCGCTTCTGGCTGTTCCGCGACGGGTTGTTCGGCCGCGAGGTCCGCCATCCGCGCTGGTTCGTGCATGGGCTGTTCGCATGACGGGCCGCTTCGCCGAGCTCGCGGCCATGACCGCCTTCTCGTTTCTGCGCGCCGGTTCGCGGCCCGAGGAGTATGTGGCGGCCGCCAGCTTCTACGGCATCGAGGCGATCGGCATCGCCGATTGCAACACGGTGGCCGGCGTGGTGCGGGCTTACACGACGCTGACCAATCCCGATCTGCCGCGGCCGGTGAAGCTGCTCCCCGGCGCGCGTCTGGTCTTCGAGGACGGCTCGCCGGACATCGTGGTCCACCCTTATGACCGGGGGGCCTGGGGACGGCTCTGCCGGCTGCTCTCCATCGGCAAGCAGCGGGCGAAGAAGGGCGAGTGCCTGCTGCGCCTCTCCGACCTCCTTGATTGGGGGGAGGGGCTGAACGCCATCGTCATGCCGCCGCCGCATCCCGGCGCGGAGACGAGAGCGGCCGTCGAAGCGCTTCGGAGCGCTTTCCCCAAGACGGTGTGGCTCGGCGCGACGATGCCGCGGCGCGGCGATGACGGGCGTCGGCTGAACCGGCTCAAGCGTCTCGCCGACCGCTGCGGCGTCCCCCTGATCGCGACCAACGAGCCGCTCTACCACACGCCTGAACGCCGGGCGCTGCAGGACGTCGTCACCTGCATCCGCGAAGGCCTGACGCTGGAGACGGCCGGCCGCATCCTCGAAGCCAACGCCGAACGCCACCTCAAGCCGGCCGCGGAGATGGAGCGCCTGTTCCGCGACGCGCCGGAGGCGGTGGCGGAGACGCTGCGCTATGCGGAGAGGATCGTCTTCAGTCTCGATGACCTGAAATACAACTACCCGAGCGAGCCCATCCCGGCCGGGAAAACCCCGCACGGCCATTTGCGGGATCTGGTCCGCGAGGGCGTGAAACGCTTCTATCCGCAGGGCGCGCCACGCAAGGTGGAGAAACTCCTCGCCAAGGAGCTCGCCTTCATCAAGCGCGAGAACTACGCGCATTATTTCCTGACCGTGCACGACATCGTCGCCTTCGCGCAGTCGATTGGCGTCCTGTGCCAGGGTCGCGGCTCGGCCGCGAACTCGGCCGTCTGCTACGTGCTCGGCGTCACGGCCGTCGATCCGGCGGAGACCGACGTGCTGTTCGAGCGCTTCCTTTCCAAGGAGCGTTCCGAGCCGCCGGACATCGACGTCGATTTCGAGCATGAGCGGCGCGAGGAGGTCATCCAGTACATCTATGAGCGCTACGGCCGGCATCGCGCCGCGCTGGCCGCGACGGTGATCCACTACAAGCCGCGCAGCGCCATCCGCGAGGTCGGCAAGGTTTTCGGGCTGAGCGAGGACATCGCCGCCGCGCTCGCCGGCACGGTCTGGGGCAGCTGGGGCTCCGGCCTCGACGAAGTCCATGTGCGCCAGGCGGGCCTCGATCCCCAGAACCCGTATCTCAAGCGCGCCGTGGCGATCGCCTCCGAACTGGTCGGCTTTCCCCGGCACCTTTCCCAGCATGTCGGCGGCTTCGTTCTGACCCAGGACCGGCTGGACGAAATCGTCCCCGTCGGCCCCGCCGCGATGCCGGACCGCTCCTTCATCGAGTGGGACAAGGACGACATCGACGCGCTCAAGATCATGAAGGTCGACGTGTTGGCGCTCGGCATGCTGACCTGCATCCGGAAGGCCTTCGACCTGATCCGCGCGCATGACGGGCAGGATCTGTCGCTCGCCTCGGTCCCGAAGCAGGATGACGAGGTCTACGCGATGCTGTCGCGCGCGGACTCGCTCGGCGTGTTCCAGGTCGAGAGCCGGGCGCAGATGAACATGCTGCCGCGGCTGCGGCCGAAGCAGTTCTACGACCTCGTCATCGAGGTCGCGATCGTCCGGCCCGGCCCGATCCAGGGCGACATGGTGCATCCCTATCTCGCGCAACGGGCCAAGGACCCCGCGAGCATCGTCTATCCCGGTCCGGCGCCCGAACATGGCGAGAAGGACGAGCTTAAGAAGGTGCTGGAGAAGACGCTCGGCGTGCCGCTGTTCCAGGAGCAGGCCATGCGGATCGCGATGGTGGCTGCGAAGTTCTCCGGCGAGGAGGCCAATGCGCTGCGCCGCTCGATGGCGACCTTCCGCAACCGCGGCGGCGTCGACGTGTTTCGCGACAAGATGGTCGGCCGCATGATCGCGCGCGGCTATGATCCCGAATTCGCCAATCGCTGCTTCAAGCAGATCGAGGGGTTTGGCTCATACGGCTTTCCGGAGAGCCATGCGGCGAGCTTCGCCAAGCTCGTCTATGTCTCTTCCTGGCTCAAATGCCGCCATCCGGCGGCGTTCGCCTGCGCGCTGCTGAACGCGCAGCCCATGGGGTTCTATGCTCCGGCCGAGATCGTCCGCGACGCCCGGGAGCACGGCGTCGAGGTGCGGGGCGCGGATATCGCGGTCAGCTTCTGGGACAACACGCTCGAAAGACGCCCCGACGGCGCGCTGCGCATCCGCCTCGGTTTCCGGCAGATCGAGGGGTTTCGGCAGGAATGGGCGAAGGCGCTCGTCGCGGTCCGTTCGGGCTTCTTCACCTCGATCGAGGAGCTGCGCCGCCGGACCCGGTTGCCCAAGGCGGCGCTCGTGAAACTCGCCGACGCCGACGCCTTCCGTTCGATGAAGCTCGACCGCCGCGCCGCGCTGTGGGACGTGCGCCGCCTGCCGGACGACGTCGCGCTGCCGCTGTTCGAGGCGGCCGACGCCGCCGACCATGCGAACGAGACGACGGCGCCGCTGCCGGCCATGCCGCTGACGGAGCATGTCGTGGCCGACTACCAGACCATGCGGCTGTCGCTCAAAGGCCATCCGATGCAGTTCTTGCGCGCGCTGTTCTCGGGCGAGGGCGCGGTGAGCTGCGCCGAGGTTCGCGCGGCGCGCGACGGTCGGCGGCTGAAGGCCGCCGGGGTCGTTCTGGTGCGGCAGAAGCCCGGCAGCGCCAAGGGCGTGGTGTTCATGACCATCGCGGACGAAACCGGGATCGCCAACGCCGTGATCTGGCCCACGATCATGGCGCGCTTCCGCAAGGAGGTGATGGGCTCGCGGTTGGTGCTGATCGAGGGCCGGGTGCAGCGCAGTCCGGAGGGGGTCGTCCACCTCGTGGCGGAAAGCCTGGTGGACCGCTCCGGCGAATTCGGCCGCTTGTCGGAGCGCGAGCTCAAGCCGCAGCTCTCCAACGCCGACGAGTTCCTGCACCCCCAGATGGAGCGTGGGGCACGTCCGCGGATCCACCCGCGCGACGTGCGCATCATGCCGAAATCGCGGGATTTCCACTGAATTTGAGCAGGGTCGTTGGCGGGTGGCCGAGACTTGCTCTAGCGTCCTTCCCCGAGCGGGCGCGCCACTTGGGAGGACGTCGATGTACAAGTTCGAGATCTACAAGGACAGCAAGGGCGAGTACCGGTTTCGCTTCAAGGCCTCCAACGGCGAGACGATGTTCGTCTCCGAAGGCTACGTGGCCAAGGCCTCGGCGGTGAAGGCGATCGAGTCGATCAAGAAGAACGTCCCGGAGGCTCCGGTGAACGACACCACGACGGCGGTCGCCTGACGAGCCATCGGACCTGCTGAGCGCGAGGCGGCGATCCCAACCTTCTACGAGTTCTTCGCAGGCGGCGGCATGGCGCGGGCTGGGCTCGGCCCCGGCTGGCGCTGCCTGTTCGCCAATGACCTCAGCCCCAAGAAGGCCGCGTCCTACCGGGCGAACTGGGGCGACGACGACCTCTGGGTCGGCGACGTCCACGACGTCACGCCCGCAATGCTGCCCGAGCGCGCCGACCTCGCCTGGGGTTCCTTCCCCTGCCAGGATCTCTCTCTTGCGGGCGCGGGCGCAGGTCTTTCGGGCGGCCGATCGAGCGCCTTCTGGGGGTTCTGGAACGCGATCCTCGCGCTGAAGGCGGAAGGCCGGGCTCCGCGCACGCTGATCCTCGAAAACGTCGTCGGAACGCTCACGTCGCGCGGCGGCAGGGATTTCGCGGCCATCGGCGCGGCCCTCGCCTCCGCAGGCTACCGTTTCGGCGCCATGGTGATCGACGCCGCGCTGTTTCTGCCGCAGTCGCGGCCGCGCCTGTTCATCCTCGCGGTCGCCGATGACGTCGCGCCGCCGCCGCAGACCGCCGCCTCCGCCCCATCGCCGCTCTGGCACCCCAAGGCCCTGCTCGCCGCCCGGTCCGTGCTTGACGAGCAGTCCATGAGAAGCTGGATCTGGTGGCGCCTCTCTGCGCCCCGGGCCAACGTTCCCTGCCTCGCCGACCTCATCGAAGATGAACCTGTGGGCGTGCGCTGGCATGCGCCCGAGGAGACCGAGGCGCTGCTCGCCCTGATGGCCCCGCTGCACCGCGAACGGATCAGAGCGATCGCGGCCTCCGGCGAGCGGCGGGTCGGGGCGGTCTACAAGCGGATTCGAACGGACCGCAACGGCGTCAAGGCGCAGCGCGCGGAGGCGCGTTTCGACGGGCGCGCCGGCTGCCTCAGGACGCCCGCCGGCGGCTCCAGCCGACAGACGCTGCTTCTCGTCGAGGGCGACCGCATCCGCAGCCGGCTGATCTCGCCGCGCGAGGCGGCGCGCCTGATGGGTCTCGAGGAGAGCTACCGCCTGCCGCCAAGCTACAACGACGCCTACCGGCTCGCCGGAGACGGCGTCGCGGCGCCGGTCGTGCGCTTTCTGGCCGCGGAGCTGCTGGAGCCGCTGCTCGGCGGCGAGGCCGCCGCGCAGGCCGCGGGAT
>NZ_JBJKEX010000222.1:0-4981 GCF_045505405.1 Hansschlegelia beijingensis
CCGTGATAGCGTAGTCGAACGAGGCGTAGCCCTTCGAGATGGACTTCAGCCGGTCGTAGAAGTCGAACACCACCTCGTTGAGCGGCAGGTCGTAGACCACCATTGCCCTACGCGACCACCCCGCCTTCGCGTCCCGCGCGGAGGAGATCCGGTCGTTCTTCGCCGCGTCCCGGCGCGCCTTCTTCGGCCGTGAGCAGGGGGACGTGCCGGCGCCGGACGCCCTGATCCGGCTCGCGCGCGACCTCGCGCGGGCGGAGCGCGGCGCGTGACCTGGCTTGGCATCCTCGGGGTGGACCACCCCTGGGCTCTCCTGCTGGCGCCGCTGGCGGCGCTGCCCTTCTTCGCGTCCCCGCTACGGCTTTCCGCCACGCCGTCCGACGATCTCGCGCCCGACGATCCGCTGTCGGCCGTGCTCGGCGCGACTCTCGCGGGCGCAGGCTGCATCGCGATCGCGGGCCTCGCGCTCGGTCTCGCCGGGCTCCACCTGCGCGAGCAGAGCGTGGAGCGCCGCGGCGTCGGGGCCAATGTGGCGCTGCTGATCGACCGGTCGAGCAGCATGGACTCCACCTTCGCCAATCGCCTCCCGGATGGCGGCGAGGAATCCAAATCGGCGGCGGCGCGCCGGCTGCTGACGGACTTCGCTTCGCGGCGGCCCGCCGACCGCGTGGCGGTCGCGGCGTTCTCCACCTCGCCGATGCCGATCATCCCGATGACGGACGAGCATGAGGCTGTCCGCGCCGCGATCGCGGCGATCGATCAGGCAGGCCTCGCCAAGACCGACGTCGGCCGCGGCCTGTTGCTGGCCTTCTCGATGTTCGACGCGTCTTCGAGCGAGAGCTCGCGGGCGATCGTGCTGGTCTCGGACGGCGCCGCGGTGATCGACCGGCGCGTGCAGGACGCGCTGCGGGACGCCGCCGCCAAGTCTCCCGCGAGCCTCTACTGGCTGTTCCTGCGAACCGAGGGCTCCAAGGGCATCTACGACGCGCCGGCGGCCGGCGAGGAGGATTCCCCGTTCTCCAATCCCGAGCGCCATCTGCACATCTTCCTCAAGAGCCTCGGGCTGCCCTACCGGGCCTTCGAGGCGCGGAGCGCCGGCGACGTCTCCGACGCGATGCGGGAGATCGACCGTCTCGAACAGCGTCCGACGCTCTATCGGCAGAAGCTGCCGCGGCGCGACCTCGCGCCCTGGTGCTACGGGATCGCAAGCTTCGGGCTCGCCCTGCTGCTCGCCGCCAAGCTGCTCGAGCGACGCCTTGAGGACGCGCCGTCCGACCCGAGCGTTCCGGAGCCGGCCCGATGAAGCTCGTCGCCAGGCTCCGCAACGCCCTTCTTCCCGTGGCGCTCATCGCCGCGCTCGCCGGCGTGGCCTGGTCCGCATGGGCGCTTTATGGCCGTCTTCACGACCGCGCCGTCGTCCGGGATCTGCTGGCCAATCGGGACGTCTCGTCGCCGCCGGCGGCGAAGGCGGACGTGCTGTTCGCCCGTGGCTACTACCTGCTCATCCGCGACCGGATCGATGAAGCGCAGGGCTACGCGCAGCCCATCGCCGATCAGGGAGACCGGCTGCTGCTGGCGCGCTTCTACTACGACCTCGGCAACGCCCGGCTGAAGCGCGCGATCGCGCAGGTCGAGGCCAGCAAGATCGACGCCGCGATCCCCGAGGTTCGTCTCGCGAAGACGGCGTACAGGTCGGCCCTGCTGGCGGACCCGGAGCTTTGGGACGCCCGTTACAATCTCGACGTCGCGATGCGGCTGGTGCGGGACTTCCCCGAGCTCGAGCGCGGGGACGAAGAAGCCCAGGGGCAGCCGAAGAAACTCTGGACGGATCTGCCGGGCCTTCCGCGAGGGCTGCCTTGAGCTTCCGGCCCGATCTGCGCTTCTGGGCGCTGGCGGTCGCGCTTCTGCTCGCTCTCGCAGCCCTCTGGGGGCCGACCGCGCAGGCCGAACGGCCCGTCTACAACCTCGTGGCCTTCATCGACATCACGATGAGCATGAACGCGCGGGACCAGACGCTCGAGGGCCGTCCGCGGAGCCGCCTGGAGGCCGTGAAGGAAAGGCTGACCGCCGCGGCCGCCCGCCTGCCGTGCGGGACCAAGATGGGCCTCGGCGTCTTCACCGAGCGGCGCTCGTTCATGCTGCTCGCCCCGCTCGACGTCTGCGAGAACTTCACGGCCTTCGCCGGCGCGGTGAGCGGCGTCACCTGGCGCATGGCCTGGGAGGGCGACAGTCGCGTGTCTTCGGGCGTGTTCGAGGCGCTCCGGCTGGGGCGCGCGGTCGACGCCGACGTGCTGTTCTTCACCGACGGCCAGGAAGCGCCGCCGCTGCGGACGGACATTGCGCTGAGCTACGACGACGGACCGGCGGCGGTGCGCGGCCTACTGGTCGGGGTCGGAGGCGACCAGCCGACTCCGATCCCGAAGTATGACGATTTCGGCCGCGAGGTCGGCTTCCTCGAAATGTCCGACGTGCCTCAGGAGTCGCGGATCGGCCCGCCGCCGACCGACGCCGAATCCCGGCCCGGCTACAATGCGCGCAACGCGCCGTTCGGCGAAATGCCCGCGGGCGAGGAGCACCTCACCTCCGTGCGCGAGCCGCATCTGCAGGAGCTCGCCCGTCTCACCGGGCTTGGCTACGCCCGGATGGGCGCGCCCGGCGCTCTGGCGGAGGCGGTCGTCGCCAACGCCCGACCGACCGCGAAGCCCGTCCGGATCGGTCTCGCCGTCATTCCCGCGGGGCTGGCGCTCGCCATCCTGGTCGCGCTCTACGCCGCTCCGCTCGCGGCCCGCCGCAGAAGCGGCCGCCGCGTCCAAACCGCCTGAAGGAGAATTGTTTCCGATGAACATCCGCACCCCGCTCGCGACCGCCCTCCTGCTCGCCGCGATCATCCCTGCGTTCGCGCATGGCCCGACCCCGCAGAAGGTCGCCGAGAAGATCGAGATCAAGGCCGAGCCGGCGAAGGTCTGGTCGGTCGTGAAGGATTTCGGGGCGCTCCAGAGCTGGCATCCGGACGTCGCGAAGAGCGTGGCGGACGGGCAGGAGCGCACGGTCACGCTGAAGAAGGGCGGCGAGTTCAAGGAGGGACTCGACGTCGCCGACGACCAGCAGATGGAGCTCGACTACCGGCTTTCCGGCGACGCCGGAGACGCGCTGCCGGTGAGCTCCTACAGCGCCGCCATCAAGATCGCGCCGAAGGACGGCGGCTCCGAGGTCACCTGGGAGGGCCGCTTCTACCGCGCCGACACGGGCAACGAGCCGCCGGAAGGCAAGGACGACGCCGCCGCCGTGGAGGGCATGACGTCCTTCCTGAAGAACGGTCTCGAGGGCTTGAAGAAGAAGCTGGAAGCCGGCGGATGAGACTGGCGCTCGCGGCGGCCGCGTTCGTCCTCGGGATCGGGCTGTCCGGGGCGCGGGCGGAGGAGCCCGCCTTCGCGGCCGTCTCGCAGGCGGGCGCGGAGGTGTCGTTCCTGAGCCGCTCGGGCCTCGAGGGCGCGTCCGTGAAGGTCGACGACGCTCCGGCCTCGATCGCCGTCGGGCCCGACGGGCGCACGCTCTATGTGACGCATCCGGACCGAGGCCGCGTCACCATGCTGGACGCCGTCACCCGCACCGTGACCGCGAGGTTCAACGTGGCCGGCAGCCCGTTCGGGGCCGCGGCCACGGACAGCGAGCTCTACGTCACGGACTGGACCAACGGGAGCCTCATCCGGATCGACCCCCTGACCGGCGTGACCACCGGGACGATCTCCGTGGGCAAGTCGCCCGCGGGGCTTCTCCTCGACGTCAAGCGGGGCCGGGCTTACGCGGCCGACCGCGAGGGCGACGCCGTCAGCGTCGTCGATCTCAAGGCGATGCGGCGCGTCGGCCAGGTGAAGGTCGGCCGGGCGCCCTTCGCGCTCGGGCTCTCGCCGGACGGCGCGCGGCTGTTCGTCGCCAACGTCCAGAGCGGCGATCTGTCCGTGATCGACACGTTCAAGCTGACGGAGCTCGCGCGCACGCCGGTCGGCCGCATGCCATACGGGGTCGCGGTCACGGACGACGGCGAGCGCGTGGCGGTCACGCTGCAGGAAGAGGCGGCGCTGGTGGTGCTCGACGCCGCGAAGCTCACGCCGCTCGGCCGGGTCAAGGTCGGCAAGTACCCGGAGGGCGTCACGATCGCGGCGGATGGACGGTCGGCGGCTGTCGCCAACTGGTTCGACGACAGCGTCACGGTCGTCGACCTCGGCTCCATGAAGGCCTTGAGCCTCATCAAGACCCCGGCGGGACCGCGCTACCTCGCGGCGCTCGCTCAATGACAAAGACAATCGGGAGAAGAAGACCAATGCGTAACGCGGTTCTCGTCGCGAGCGCGATCATGGCGAGCGTGATCGCGGGCACGGCCTCGGCGCAATCCCTGGAGAATGTTCCGCCGCTCGATCTCGGCGCCGCCATCGGCGAGCCCGGCGAGGGCTGGCGCAAGCAGTCGGCGACCGATGAAGGCCTCACCTTCGTCTGCGAGAGCGAAGCATGCGGCGGCCGCGGCGTCCTCGGCGTCGGCCAGGCCAAGACCAGCCCGGACTACGTCAAGGCGGTGATCGCTGATCCGGACAAGATGCTGAAGAGCTACCAGTACGGCTCCGAGGAATCCATGAAGCCCTCGGGCTGCTCCTTCAGCTCCTACGCCACGAAGCGGATCGGGGAGCAGCGGGTGCAGTACACCAGCGTCGGAACCTGCCCGCAGGGCGGCCACGCGGCGATGACCACGATCTTCGACGGCAACCGGCCCTACATGATCTCGGTCCAGGTGTTGACCGGGTCGGAGGCGGCGGCCGTGAAGCTCCGCGACCAGACCACGGACAAGCTCAACTCCGCCCTCTGACCGGTGACCCGGCTCCCGGAAGCTTCCGGGAGCCGATCGTTCACCTTATCGCGCCGGGCGCTTCGCCGCCCGGGCGGGCTCCTTCTTGTCCCGCACGCGGGCTGCGGGGCGCGGGCCGGGCCTGCC
>NZ_JBJKEX010000223.1:0-4978 GCF_045505405.1 Hansschlegelia beijingensis
CGTCGACATGGACCTTGCTGGTGGCCGAGACGCGGAAGAAGTCGACGTGCAGCAGCGTGTCCTTCATGGCCGGCGCCCGCGCCTGGGGCCCGGCCGCTGCAGCCGGGGGTCTAGACAAATAATCTAGAGTTGAGATGCTTCAGCGAAGGGCCCGGGAGGGTGGCGGCCCTCTCCGGAGGAGGCTTTCATCGCGGGCCGGCGCGATCCAGAACAGGGGCCGCGCGTCCGCCTTATGCTTCGCCCAGTCCGGGGCGGCGAATGGAGAGCCGCAGCCGCCGGATTGGCTCGGCGGCGAATGTCTAGATATATTAACGTTCTCGGTGAGGGCGGGTCGGGGCTGAGTCGCCGCTACGTCTTGTGTCTTCCTTGGAAAGGGCGGGCGAGCGTGACAGAAGGGCGCAGCGTGCGGATGAACGGCCGTGGGTCTGCGCGCCTCGCGAATTCGCGACGACGGCTGTCGAACGGAAGCGTCTGGCGCGTGCTGGCATGAAGGTCTTGATCGCAGACGACCACTGGGTGGTCCGGGAGTCGCTGAAGCAGGTGATGCGTCGCCTGCGGAAGACGCTCGAGGTTTACGAGGCGGAGACCTTCGAGGAGGCCGCCGCGACGCTCGCCGGGCATCCGGACGTCGATCTCATGCTGGTCGATCTCGTGATGCCGGGCTTCGACGAGTTCGAGGGCCTGCGCCGGCTGCGCGCCGATTTCCCCGACGTGCCCGTGGTGGTGATCTCCGTCCACGAGGACGTGGAGTATGTGCTGCGCTCGGTCGAGCAGGGCGTGATCGGCTACATCCCGAAATCCTCCGACGGCGAGCAGATCGAGCGCGCGCTCGAGCGGGTGCTGGCGGGCGAGGTCTCCTTTCCCCGCCGGATCATCGAGCGCTCGGCGCCGGCGGGCGCGCCGAAGCCCGCGGAGGTCGCGCCGCCGCACCAGGCCAGGAGCCTGCACGCGCTCACCGGACGCGAGCGGGACGTGCTGTCGCTGCTCGGCCGCGGCTATTCGATCAAGCGGATCGCCGAAGAGCTCGAGCTCAGCAGCCAGACGATCCGGGTGCATCTCGGCAGCGTCATGAAGAAGCTGAACCTTCACGACCGCTCCGCCGCGATCCACTACGCGATCAGCCTCGGCAAAGACGTCGCAGCGGCCGGGCGTGGCTGAAGCGGCGTCCCGCGCGACGGAGCACGCCGACGCGGCCGCCCTTTCCGAGCTCAGGGCCGGCCTCGAGGCCGTGCCGGCCGGCATCGCGATCTGGTCGGCCGACCGCGCGCTGAGCTACGCCAATCAGCGGTTTCGCCGGACCTTCGAGTTTCCGGTCGCGGCGGGCGTGTCGTTCGACGCCTTCGTGAGCGAACTGGTCGCGTCCCGCGAATGGCTGCTGCCGGGCGCGCCGGGGGAGTGGGAGCGCGCGGAGCGGGCCGATTTCGGGCGCGACAAGCAGGGCGATTACGTGCTCGCCGACGGACGGGTGATGAACCTGTCGCAGGCCCCGTTCGAGGGCGGCGGCATGGTGCAGACGCTGACCGACGTCACCTCGGTGAAGCGCAACGAGGGCGCGCTGAGGGAGGCCAAGGAGGCCGCCGAGGCGACCGACGAGGCGAAGTCGCGCTTCCTGCGCGCGGCCAACCACGACCTCAGGCAGCCGCTCGCCTCGCTCAAGATCCTTATCTACAACTGCATGCGCGAGGCCGACGAGACCCACCGCGCCGAGATGCTGCACGCCATGAGCGTCGCGGTCCTCATCATGGAGGACCTGCTCGGGGCGCTGCTCCAGATCGGCCAGCTCGACGCCGGCCGCATCCAGCCGCGCGTCACCAGCTTCCAGCTCTCCCAGATCTTCGAGCGGCTCGACATCCAGTTCCGCCACCAGGCGCAGGAGAAGAGCCTGAGGCTGAAGTTCGTGACGCCGCGCGGCACGGTCGCGACCGATCGCGCGCTGCTCGAACGCATCCTCAGCAACTTCGTCGCCAACGCCATCCGCTTCACCGAGGTCGGAACCGTGCTGGTCGGCTGCCGCAAGGAAGGCCGCCTGCTGCGCATCGAGGTCGTCGACACCGGCCGGGGCGTGCGGGACGAGGACCGCGAACGCGTGTTCGAGGAGTTCTACCGCGCCGCCGAGGAGCGCAGGGGCCAGAAGAGCGGCCTGGGCCTCGGGCTCAACATCGTGAAGCGGCTAGCCGACCTGCTCGAGCTCCCGGTCAGGCTGCGGTCGCAGGTCGGGCGCGGCTCGATCTTTTCGGTCACGGTTCCGCTCGGCAACATCTGGCACAGCGAAGGCGGCGAGATCGAGATCAGCGAGATGGTGGGCGGCGAGTTCGCCGGCACACCGGTGCTGCTGGTCGAGGACGACGACATCCTGCGCCGGAGCATGACCCAGCTCTTGCAGCGCTGGGGGATCGAGGTCCATGCGGCGGCCGACGAGGCGGAAGCCCTTGAGCTGGGACGCAGCGGCGTCGCGATCAGCCTGATCATCGCCGACTACAACCTGAAGAGCCGGACCGGGATCGACGTCGTGCGGGCGCTGCGCCAGCAGTTCGGGGTGGAGACGCCGGCGATGATCGTCACCGCCGACGCGGAGCCGCGCGTCCTCGAAAGCATCCGGGAGGAGGGGCTCCCGGTGCTGATCAAGCCAGTGAGCCCTCCGCGGCTTCGCGTGCTCATGCACAATCTGCTGTTCGAGCCGGGCCTGATCTTCGGCTCGCGTCAATGACCGCCTGGTGAGGATCCGAGCCTTGTCCGCCGACCTTCCGCCCGTTCCGATCGGAAGCATGATCCCGCTGACCGGGCCCTCGGCCGCGGACGGCGCGGAGTTCCGCAAGGGGATGATCTTCGCCGTCGAGGAGCTCAACGCCCGCGGCGGGCTGCTTGGCCGCAGGTTCGAGCCGATCTTCGCCGACACCTGCCGGCAGACCGCCGAGGAGGTCGTCGCCGCCGCGCGCTGGCTGATCGAGAAGCACAAGGTCCACGCGATCATCAACGGCTACAACATCGGCGCGCAGAACTCCGAATACGAGCCGATCGCGGACGCCGGGATCATCTACGTTCACGCCAACACGCTGCTTCAGCACCACGATACGGTGATGAGCGATCCCGACCGGTACTTCGGGTGCTTCATGGCCGATCCGGCCGATTACTGGTACGGCCCGGGGTTCATCAAGTTCATCTCGTGGCTCAGGGATTCCGGCCAGTGGACGCCGAGCTCCGACCGGCTCGCGATCGTGTCGGGCTCGAAGCCCTACAGCATCGTCATCGCGCAATCGATGGCGGCCGCCGCCGCCGACTATGGCTGGCGGCTCTGCTTCGGGCCGCGCATCATCCAGACGCCGACCAACCAGTGGCGCGACGTCATCGAACAGGTGCGGGAGACGCAGCCCGCGGTGGTCGCCAACACGCATTTCTATGCGGGCGACCTCGCCTACTTCCAACGGCAGTTCATGGAGAAGCCGATCGACTGCCTGGTCTATCTGCAATACGGTGCGATGCATCGCACCTTCACGGACATCGCCCAGGAGGCGAGCGTCGGCGTCATCGTCTCGTCGGTGATCGGCCTGCTGCGCGACGACATGGGGAAGCGCTTCGAGGCCCGCTACAACGCGCGCTTCGGCGAGGGCTCGACCGCCGGCATCGGCTGCCAGACCTACAGCAACATGCATCACTACGCCGTGGCGGCCGCGATGGCGGGCGGCTCGGGCGCGCCGGGCGATTTCGAGCAGAACCGCAAGGTCGCCTTCGCCATGAAGGGCATGATCTACCGCAGCGTCCAGGGCGTCATCCGCTACCATCCGCAATGGCAGGCGGTGCAGCCCTATCCGGTCGTGACGCACGACCCGTCGCTCGGCATGCCGCACATCTTCTACCAGATCCAGGACCACCGGCGGCCGCTCTCGATGATCGCGCCCGAGCCCTACAACACCGAGCGCTTCGTCCTGCCGCCCTGGATGAGCGGCCGGCGCGCCGCCGCGAAGCCGGCCGTGGGGTGAGGCGCGCGCCGCCTCAAAGCGCTTGCGCGAGAGGCGAAACCCGTCCCCAATGCGGGCGCGGCCCGCGGGCCGCCTGATCCGGCCGACAGGGCTGTCGCCGGATGTCCTCGGCAGAGACGCCGGCGGCGGAGGACCCGCCGCGCGTCTGAACGCGTCCGGACCCTCGGTCCGGCCGGCGCCGGAGACCCTTCCATGACCACGGCCCTGATGGCGGGCGCGCTGTCCGCCCACGCGATCCGCGACGAGCCCTACTACCGCGCCGTCGGCGACGAGATCGAGATCTTCGCCGCCGCCTATGCGGGCCGCCTGCCCGTCATGCTCAAGGGACCGACTGGCTGCGGCAAGACGCGCTTCGTCGAGCACATGGCGTGGCGGCTCGGGCGCCCGCTCATCACGGTCGCGGCCCACGAGGACCTGACCGCCGCCGACCTCGCAGGCCGCTTCCTGCTCGCGCCCGAGGGCACGGTCTGGCAGGACGGCCCGCTCACCATGGCGGTGCGTGGGGGCGCGATCTGTTATCTCGACGAGATCGTCGAGGCGCGCCAGGACACCACTGTGGTGATCCACCCGCTGACCGACGCGCGCCGCGCGCTGCCGCTCGAAAAGAAGGGCGAGCTCGTCCCGGCCCATCCCGACTTCCAGCTCACCATCTCCTACAACCCCGGCTACCAGAGCGCCGTGAAGGACCTCAAGGAGTCCACCAAGCAGCGCTTCGTGGCGATCGAGTTCGACTATCCGGCGCCGGCCGTCGAGGCCGAGATCGTGGCGCGCGAGGCCGACGTTTCGGGCGAGCAGGCGCGCGGCCTGATCGAGGTGGGCCTGCGCTCGCGCAATCTGCGCGGGCAGGGGCTCGCCGAGGGCGCCTCGACCCGGATGCTGATTCACGCCGGCAAACTGCTGCGCGCGGGCGCGCCGGCGGAGGCCGCGATCCGCGCCGCGATCCTGCTGTGGTCGGGTGGAAATCGTGGATCAGGAAGCGGCCGTGGCGCAGCGGAGCGCGC
>NZ_JBJKEX010000224.1:0-4976 GCF_045505405.1 Hansschlegelia beijingensis
CGGGGGCGGCGCGATCGTCCTCGCGCTCCGCCCCTGGAGCGCTCTCGTCACGCGCCGGCAGGCTCGGCCGCTCCCTCATCGGCCGGCGCCTCCTCCTCGGGCTGCGCCAGGTCGGCCTCGTCGATCCAGCCCGCCTTCACGCGCGCCTGCATGATGATGTGCTCGGCCTCGTCGCGCGAGATCTCGAAGCCGTCGAGCGCGCCCGCCTCGCGGCGCGCCTCGGGGCCCGAGCGATCGATCCAGCCGACCAGGTCGTCGGTCGCGCAGCCTGCGAGATCCTCGACGGTCTTGATGTCGTGCTCGCCGAAGGCGACCAGCATCGCGGTCGTGACGCCCGGGACTTCCCTGAGCTCGTCGGCGACGCCAAGCTCGCGGCGCTTCTCGTCGTGCTCGGCCTCGATGCGCGCCAGATAGTCCTGCGCGCGGTTCTGGATCTCGGAGGCCATGTCCTCGTCGAAGCCCTCGATCGAGGCCAGCTCGCCGAGGTCGACATAGGCGACCTCCTCGACCGACGTGAAGCCTTCCGCCGCCAGCAGCTGGCCCAGCGTCTCGTCGACGTCGAGCGCCTCCATGAAGGTCTGCGTGCGCGCCAGGAACTCCTTCTGGCGACGCTCGCTCTCCTCGGCCTCCGTCAGGATGTCGATGTCCCAGCCGGTGAGCTGAGAGGCGAGGCGCACGTTCTGGCCGCGACGGCCGATCGCCAGCGACAGCTGGTCGTCGGGCACCACGACCTCGATCTTGGCGCTGTCCTCGTCGAGCACGACCTTCACCACCTGCGCTGGCTGCAGCGCATTGACGATGAAGGTCGCGGCGTCGGGCGACCACGGAATGATGTCGATCTTCTCGCCCTGCAGCTCCTGCACGACCGCCTGGACGCGCGAGCCGCGCATGCCGACGCAGGCGCCGACGGGGTCGATGGAGGAGTCGCGCGAGATCACCGCGATCTTGGCGCGCGAGCCGGGGTCGCGGGCGACCGCCTTCACCTCGATCACGCCGTCATAGATTTCCGGCACTTCCTGAGCGAACAGCTTCGCCATGAACTGCGGATGCGTGCGCGACAGGAAGATCTGCGGTCCGCGCGGTTCGCGGCGGACGTCGTAGACATAGGCCCGGACGCGGTCGCCGACGCGGAACAGCTCGCGCGGAAGCAGCTCGTCGCGGCGCACGATCGCCTCGCCGCGGCCGAGGTCGACGACGACGTTGCCGTACTCGACCCGCTTCACGAGCCCGTTCACGATATCGCCGATGCGATCCTTGTACTCTTGGTACTGCCGGTCACGCTCGGCATCGCGGACCTTCTGGACGATGACCTGCTTGGCCGACTGGGCGGCGATGCGGCCGAAATCGAAGGGCGGCAGCGTCTCGGCGATGTAGTCGCCGGCCTGCGCGGCGGGGTTCT
Source organism: Hansschlegelia beijingensis (assembly GCF_045505405.1). Taxonomy (GTDB): domain Bacteria; phylum Pseudomonadota; class Alphaproteobacteria; order Rhizobiales; family Methylopilaceae; genus Methylopila; species Methylopila beijingensis_A. The sequence goes on from NZ_JBJKEX010000224.1 coordinate 1,400, forward strand.
TGCGGCGCGCGTCCTCGACCGAGATCTCGATGTTGTCGTTCTCGACCTGATCGACCACCAGCATCAGCCGCGACAGCCGGATCTCGCCCGACTTGGGGTTGATCTCGGCGCGGATCTCGGTCTCCTGGCCATAGCGGGAACGCGCGGCCTTCTGGATCGCGTCCTCCATCGCCTCAAGCACGATGGCCTTGTCGATCACCTTCTCGCGGGCGACGGCTTCGGCGATCTGCAGAAGCTCGAGCCTGTTGGCGCTCACCGCCATGTCACGTCACCTCCGTCCTTTCGAGGCGGACTTCTGACCGTCCCCGTCGTTATGTCCGTCATCCGTCTCCGGGATGTCGGCAGCGTCGTCCGGCGCGCGGCCGGCGGCTTTCGCCCGGCGCAGCGCCTCGCGGATGAGATCGTCCGTGAGCACGAGCCGCGCCTCGCCGATGTCCGCGATCGGCAGCGCCACGCGCACGGGCTCGTCCTTCTTGGCGTCGTCGCGGCGCAGGATGGCGTTTACGCCCTCCGCCCCCTCGATGATCCCCTTGAAGCGCTTCCGCCCATCGACCGGAACCTCCATCTCAACCTTGGCGAGATGCCCGGCCCAGCGCGCGAAGTCCGAGACCCTGACCAGGGGGCGGTCGATGCCCGGGGACGAGAGCTCGAGATTGTAGGCGCGCTCGATCGGATCCTCGATGTCGAGCACCGGCGAGATCGCCTTGGAGGCGACTTCGCAGTCGTCCACCGTGAACGTGCCGTCGGCGCGCTCCGCCATGATCTGAAGCGTATAGCCGTCCCGGCCCGAGCTCTTCACCCGGACGAGCCGGAAGCCGAGATCGAGCAGCGTCGGGGCGACGATAGCGGCGACGCGAGCGTCAACGCCGCTCTCCGTCACGAGCCGCGGCTCGTCGAGCGGACTTTCGGTGTCGAGCGGGAAACCGTCTGCCATGAGCCTAAATGGTTTTGGAGCGGGCCCTGGTGGACCCACCCTCGAAGGGCTCTTACGAGCCAGTCGACGATGTCTTGAATGACCGTGATATACGCTCCGCGCCCGGAGATCGCAAGGCCCGCGCCCCCGAGCGGCCGCGCAACCCCGCGTTAATGCCGGGATCGGAAGCTCGGCGGCTTCATTGGATTATGCCATGACCGGCCTGCACCGCGCACGGAGCAAAGGAAAAGCCTTCCTCGTGAGACACAAGGTCAGGATTCTGGATGGCGGGCTGCTGCTCGCGCTGCTCGCGGCCGCGACGCTTTTCGCGTTCGAGGTCGACGTCTTCCGACATCTGGGAGGGGAGACGAAAGCGCAGGAGAAGGTGGACCTCGACGAGCTCATGGCTCTGTCCACCCTGAGCATGCTCGCCGTCCTGACGTTCTTCTGGAGGCGCGCCCGCGACCACAAGCGTGAAAACGAGCTGAGGATCGCCGCGGAGGAGGAGGTGATGAGGCTCGCCGTGCAGGATCCGCTGACAGGGCTGCCGAACCGGCGCCGCTTCGAAGAGGCGCTGAAGGCCGCGCTGCTGGCGCTGCCAGCGCCGCCCGAGGCGCACGCGCTGCTCATGATCGACCTCAACGGGTTCAAGAAGATCAACGACCTCCACGGTCATCCGGCGGGAGACCAGGTGCTGGTGCATATCGGCGCGCGGCTGCTGCGGGCGGTTCGCGACCAGGATCTGGTGGCGCGGCTTGGCGGCGACGAGTTCGTCATCCTCGCGCGGAACGTGGAAGGGTCGGAGGGCGCGGCCAACATCGCGCGCCGGGTCCTGGAGAGCCTCGACGAACCGGTCGTGACGTCGAGCGGAAGCCATGCGATCGGCCTGGGGATCGGCGTGGCCCTCGCGCCCCAGGACGCGACCACCGGCGATGAACTCGTCCGGAAGGCCGACGTCGCGCTCTATCGCGCGAAGGCGGAGCCCGCCTCCAGCATCCGCTTCTTCGAGCCTGCGATGGACCTGCGCCTGCAGCAGCGCGACGAACTGGAGCGCGCCATCCGCAACGCCGTGGAGGGTGATCAGGTCGCGCTGCGGTTCCAGCCCGTCGCCCGCATCGGCGGCGGCATCGCGGCGTTCGAGGCGTCGCCGCTGTGGTCCCACCCGAAGTTCGGCGAGATCTCGGCCGACCGACTGTCGCCGATCGCGGAAGAGGCCGGCGTTCTGCCGCGCCTCACCGAACAGCTGCTTCGCCGCAGCTGCGAAGCCGCGACTGCGTGGCCGGACGAGATCAGGCTGTCTTTCGACGTTCCGGGCCCCCTGCTGCGGGACAGGAGCTTCGCCGACCGCATCCTCGCGGCGTTGCGCGAGGCCGGGCTCCCGCCTCAGCGGCTGAAGCTCGAAATCGACGAGGGCGCGCTGATCCGCGACGCCGAAGCCGCCGAGAGCCTGATCACGCCGTTACGGGCGGCCGGCATTTCGATCGTGGCGGACAATTTCGGCACCGGCTATTCGGACCTCAGGAACCTGCAGCGCCTCAAGCTCGACGGCATCAAGATCGACGGCAGCTTCGTCGCGGCCATGGAGCACGACCGCCAGGCGGCCCTGATGGTCCGCACCCTGATCGGCATCGGCCAGGGGCTTGATCTCTCCGTGATCGCGGACGGGGTGGCCACGAAGGCGCAGACCGAGGCGCTCGCGCGCCATGGCTGCCAACAGGCCCAGGGCGAGCTGATCGGCTCGCCGGTCTCGGCCGAGCAGGCCCGCGCGATGGTCATGGGCGGCCATCGCAGCGAGAGCTACGCTGGCTAACCTGATAAACGCCTGAGGCGCGTTCCGCCGCGCATCCGTTTCCGGCTTACGGAGGAAGCCCCATGCCTGACGTCCGCGCGATCTGCGCCATCGGCCTCCGCGGCCAGCTCGGCCTCAACGGCCACCTTCCCTGGGAGGGCGACCAGCGGCCCGAGTTCACCGCCGACGTCGCCCGCTTCTTCGACATCACGCGCGGTCATGTGCTGATCGCCGGTCCGACGACCATCGGCGCGGTGCCGGACTGGGCGAAGAAGCAGATGACGACCTTCGTGATCCGCTCCCACATGGATCCCCGCGAGGTCCTGAGGCAGTTCCGCGGCCGCGTGGTCTACATGGGCGGCGGCCCCAAGGCCTGGGACGTCTACGCGCCGTTCATCCGGCACTGGGACATCAACCGCCTGCCCTATGACGGCGAGGCGGATCGCTGGTTCAAGCCCGAGTGGCTCGTCGCCGGCGGCGCCAGCGTCGACTAGCTTCCGGCGTTCGCGTCATGCGCCTCGCCGAGTCGGTCGGCGAGGTCGCCCAGGTTGCCGACGAGGTTACGCAGCGCGAACACAAGGCCCATGGCGGGCACTGCGGCCCCGATATCCACCGACGCGCCGCCGTCGCGAAGACGGGAGACGGCGCCTTCGAGCTCAGCGCGCCGCGCCTCCAGATGCGCGCGGGCCTGGGCGGACGAGCGTCCCGCGGCGATCTCCCCCAACATATCGGCGGCCGCCAGGATCATGTCGTCCGCGGCCGGCCCCAGCAGGTCGCGCGGAGCATTCGAGGTCGCGAGCGCCCGGTCCACTGCGACCGCGTCATTGCGCACCCGCCACAGCGTTCTGGCGAGCGCCGCCCTGGCCTCCGCAGCG
>NZ_JBJKEX010000225.1:0-4929 GCF_045505405.1 Hansschlegelia beijingensis
GGGGACGATCGACCGCGCCTCCGGCCTGCCTTACGTGTCGCTGGTCGCGGTCGATCGTCCCCAGGCTGGCGCGGCGGGCGGACCGGACCAGCGCGCGGGCGACCGAGGCAGGATCGAAGGCGGCCGATTCTGCCGGCGCGGGAGAGGCGTTCGAGGTCGTCATTCTTCGCGCTCCTTCGGCGGTCCTGGCCCCGCTTCGACCGCAGATGCGGCCAAAAAGAGGGCTCGCGACCTTGCGTCACATTAAAGCCACGCCAAGTCGGTTCATGCCCTGCACTCTGTGCTATACAAGAAGGCGCCATGCCGACGATCGCCCTGGTCGATGACGACCGCAACATCCTGACCTCTGTGTCCATCGCGCTTGAGGCCGAGGGTTACCGGATCCAGACCTATAATGATGGCGCGACGGCGCTCGAGGGGCTGCGCGCCTCTCCGCCCGATCTCGCGATCTTCGACATCAAGATGCCCCGCATGGACGGGATGGAGCTGCTGCGCCGGCTGCGGCAGAAGTCCGAGCTTCCGGTGATCTTCCTGACCTCGAAGGACGAGGAGATCGACGAGCTGTTCGGGCTCAAGATGGGCGCCGACGACTTCATTCGGAAGCCGTTCTCGCAGCGTCTGCTGGTCGAGCGGGTCAAGGCGGTGCTGCGGCGCGCGGCCGCCAAGGAGCCGACGGTTCCCGGGGCGCCGAAGGGGCCGGACTCAAAGGCGCTCGAGCGTGGCCAGCTGATGATGGACCCCGAGCGCCACACCTGCACCTGGAAGGGCGAGCCGGTGACGCTCACCGTCACGGAGTTCCTGATCCTGCAGGCGCTCGCCATGCGGCCCGGCGTCGTCAAGAGCCGCAACGCGCTGATGGACGCGGCGTATGACGATCAGGTCTATGTCGACGACCGCACGATCGACAGCCACATCAAGCGGCTGCGCAAGAAGTTCAAATCCTGCGACGACGATTTCGACATGATCGAGACGCTCTACGGCGTGGGTTACCGGTTCAAGGAGATCTGAGCGCCGGCGGCTCGCGCGGCGCTTCAGTCCATCATTCATGAGCGTGGAAGCCGAGCGGGCGGACGACATCGTCCCGACCGACGCAGACGAGGACGCCGGCCAGCGCGAGCCATGGCGCGTCAGAGTCATGCGCGCGCTCCGGGCCTTGCGCGTCCTCGGCTTCTCGAGCCTGACGCGGCGCATCGTCGTCCTCAACCTCGCCGGCCTCGTCGCGCTGGTCTCGGGCATCCTCTACCTCAACCAGTTCCGGGCCGGGCTGATCGACGCTCGCGTCCAGAGCCTGCTGATCCAGGGCGAGATCATCGCTGGCGCGATCGCCTCCTCGGCGACCGTCGAGACCAACCAGCTCTATGTCGACCCCGACAAGCTGCTCGAACTCCAGGCCGGGCAGACCGCCTCGCCGGGCGACGAGGGCCTGCAGAGCCTCGAATTCCCGATCAACCCCGAGCGCGTCGCGCCGGTGCTGCGCCGGCTGGTGACGCCGACCCGGACCCGAGCGCGCATCTACGACCGCGACGGCGCGCTGCTGCTCGACTCGCGCTCGCTCTACGCCCGCGGCGACATTCTGCGCTTCGACCTGCCGCCCCCCCAGGCCCATGATCCGGGGCTGCTCGACCAGATCGGCCGCACCATCAAGAGCTGGCTTCGGCGGTCAGACCTTCCGCTCTATGCGGAGCTCGGCGCGAGCAACGGCCGCGGCTATCCGGAGGTCACGAAGGCGCTGTCGGGCTCTCCGCAGAGCATCGTGCGGGTCAACGACGCGGGCGAGATCATCGTCTCGGTCGCGGTGCCGGTCCAGCGCTTCCGGGCGGTGACAGGCGTGCTGCTGCTGTCCACGCAGGGCGGCGACATCGACTCCATCGTGCAGGCCGAGCGCTTCGCGATCATGCGCGTGTTCCTGGTCGCCGCGGCCGTGATGCTGGTGCTGTCGCTGCTGCTGGCCAGCACGATCGCTGGGCCCGTGCGCAAGCTCGCCGACGGCGCGGAACGGGTGCGCCACCGCTACAAGCACCGCGCCGAGATTCCGGACTTCACCAACCGCTCGGACGAGATCGGCCATCTGTCCGGGGCGCTGCGCGACATGACGAGCGCCCTCTATGCGCGGATCGAGGCGATCGAGCGCTTCGCCGCCGACGTCGCCCATGAGCTCAAGAACCCGCTGACCTCGCTGCGCTCCGCCGTCGAGACGCTGCCGCTCGCCAAGAGCGAGGAGTCGCGCGAGCGGCTGCTCGGCGTCATCCAGCACGACGTGCGACGGCTCGACCGCCTGATCAGCGACATCTCCGACGCGAGCCGGCTCGACGCCGAACTGCAGCGGCAGGACGCCGAGCCGGTCGACATGGTCAAGCTGCTCACCACGGTGATCGACATGCAGAACGGGGCGCCGCGCGAGAACGGCGTCACGGTCGAACTGAAGGTGGTCGATGCGGCGCAGGGCCGCGACGCCTATCTGGTGCTCGGCCACGACTCCCGGCTGGCGCAGGTGATCACCAATCTGATCGACAACGCCCGCTCCTTCTCGCCGCCTGGCGCAGTCGTGAAGGTGACGTGCAAGCGCGTGCGCAACTCGGTCGAGATCCTGGTCGACGACACCGGTCCGGGCATCCGGCCGGACGCCGTCGACAAGATATTCGACCGCTTCTACACCGATCGACCTGAGCAGGGGTTCGGGCAGAACTCCGGTCTCGGGCTCTCGATCTCGAAGCAGATCGTCGAGGCCCATAACGGGCGGATCAAGGCGGAGAACCGCATGAAGACGGTCGCGGGCGAAGCCAAGGTGACGGGCGCCCGCTTCGTCGTGCGGCTGCCGGCGGCCATGAAATGACCGCCGCGGGCTCCGTTCACGCCAGTTGCGTGGTGGTCGAGGAGGCCGGGGTGCTGATCCGTGGCCCCTCGGGCGCGGGGAAATCCAGCCTCTCGGCGGCGCTGATCGAGCGCGCCCGGGCCGCAGGGCTGTTCGCGCGGCTGGTCGCAGACGACCGGACGCGGCTGAGCCTGGCCGGCGGCCGCGTGGTCGGGGAGGCGCCGGAAGTTCTGAGAGGTCTGATCGAGCGCCGCGGGGTCGGCCTGTTCAGGCTCCCCACGCTCGGGGCGTGCGTGGTCAGGTTCGTGGTGGACATCGAGGACCAGCCGGAGCGCATGCCCGAGCCGGACGCCGCCACCGCGCGCCTGCTGGACGTTCCGCTGCCGCGGATCGCCTTGCGCCGCGGCGATCCGGAGGCGGCGGGCCTCCTGCTTTTCACGGTTCGGAACTGGCCGGCGCGGGACCGTGAAGCATCAGAGCTTGCGTTCGCGCCGCAACATGGAAAAATGATGCGTTCGGCGCCGCACGCGCCTGTCCAAAGGAACGGCCGGCCCATGGCCGCCGATCCCGACCTGGAGCGCAATGAGTTTTGCGCAAAGACTGCATGATAGGCCTCGTCCTCGTGACACACGGTCGCCTCGCCTGCGAGTTCCGCTCCGCGCTTGAGCACGTCGTGGGTCCGCAGCAGCAGATCGCGACGATCACCATCGACCCGGAAGACGACATGGAGCTGCGCCGCGGGGACATCCTCGCCGCGGTGCGCGAGGTCGACTCCGGCGACGGCGTCGCGGTGCTGACCGACATGTTCGGCGGCACGCCGTCGAACCTCGCGATATCGTGCATGGATGGCCGGAAGGTCGAGGTGATCGCCGGCATAAACCTGCCGATGCTGATCAAGCTCGTGAGCGTCCGGTCAGATCTTCCACTTGACGCGGCGGTCGTCCAGGCTCAGGAGGCGGGGCGCAAATATATCAACGTCGCGAGCCGCGTGCTCTCCGGCAAATGATCGTGGGCTCGAGGCGGAGACGCTCGTGGACTCGTGTGAAAGCGTCTCTCGCGAGCTTGCGATCGTGAACAAGCGCGGGCTGCATGCCCGCGCCTCCGCGAAATTCGTTCAGACGGTCGAGAAGTTCGAGGCCTCGGTGCGCGTCAGCCGCGCCGGCGAGACCGTCGGCGGAACGTCGATCATGGGCCTCATGATGCTCGCGGCCGGGCCCGGCACCACCATCCATGTCGAAGTCAAAGGCGCCGAGGCGGAAGCCGCGCTCGACGCCCTGACGCATCTTGTCGAGAACAAGTTCGGCGAAGAGGAGTAGGCTCCTCTTCGCCTAATCGGCTCAGGCCGACTGCTGGATCGCCGAGAGCAGCCACCGGCCGCCGCTAGCGCGGACGAAGGTCCACAGCTCCGCCGCCTCGGTCGGCGCGTCGCGGTCGCCGTCGACGACCCGTCCGCTGCCCTGCTCCTCGGTCCAGTCCTTGAGCTCGTAGCGCATCGCGACGGTCGCGTAGTCGCGGCCGCCCTCGCGCCACGCCTCGGCCAGATCGCCCTGCAGCAGCTTCACGTCGCTGACCCGGTTGATCACGCCGCGGCTGGCGTCGTCGGCGACGTCGTCAGCGAAGACCTCGACCATCTCGGGCGTGGCGAGCGACCGCATCCGGGTGATGTCCTGGTCCGACCAAGCCTGCTGAACCTCGCCGAGCAGACGCTCGAACGCGTCGAAGTCGGTCTTCTCGAGCGTCACCGGCTCGGACGCCGGAGCGGCCCCGGCGCCGGCGCCGCCGCCGAACGTCGAGCCGAACATGCCGCCGCGGGGACGCTCCTCGGGCGCCTCGAAACGATAGCCGGAAGGCCCGGCGGCCGCGGCGGGCTGCTGCTGGCTGTTGCGCCGCGCGAACCAGCCCATGACGAGGCGGACGGCGATGAAGATCAGGGCGACCTGCAGCAGAAGACCGAAGATGGACGCCATCGAGCCGAGGCCGCCCATCAGCCCGCCTCCGAACAGGATGCGGACGCCTCCCGGATCGCGGCTGAGCGAAAGCCGGCCGCCGACGCTGCCGTCATAGGCCTCAGCCTCGCCGATCGCGACGTCGAGGCTGTCGTTGGCGACGGAGATCGT
>NZ_JBJKEX010000226.1:0-4906 GCF_045505405.1 Hansschlegelia beijingensis
CCGCTCGCTTTTCTGTGCGGCGCCGACGACGCCTATGGCGAACAGGCGGCGGCCTTCGTGGCGGCGCTGCGCGAGGCGGGCGCGACGGTGTGGCTCGCGGGCCGTCCCAAGAACGCCGCAGAACTGCAGGAGGCGGGCGTCGGCCGCTTCGTCGCCGCCGGAGACAACGCGCTTGACGTTCTCCGGGAAGCGTCGAAGCTCGCTTCGGTCGTGGACGCGCGCGCCGGAGAGGCATCATGACCGCGAAGCTTCCCGATTTCGCAGCGATCGAGTGGCGCCGGCCGGACCTCGCGCCGCCCGCGCCGGCCGCCGAGCCCTGGATCACGCCGGAAGGCATCGCGGTCGCGCCGCTCTACGGCGAGGCCGATCTTGCCGGGCTCGAAGGCCTCGACACCTGGCCGGGGCTCGCGCCGTTCATCCGCGGCCCCTACCCGACCATGTACGCCTCGCAGCCCTGGACGATCCGGCAGTATGCCGGCTTCTCCACCGCCGAGGACTCCAACGCCTTCTACCGCGCGAACCTCGCGGCGGGGCAGACCGGCGTGTCGGTCGCCTTCGACCTCGCGACCCATCGCGGCTATGACAGCGACCATCCGCGGGTCGCGGGCGACGTCGGCATGGCGGGCGTCGCGATCGACTCGATCTACGACATGCGCACGCTGTTCGACGGCATCCCGCTCGAAAAGATGACCGTGTCGATGACGATGAACGGGGCCGTGTTGCCGGTCCTCGCGCTGTTCATCGTGGCGGGCGAAGAACAGGGCGTGCCGCAGGAGAAGCTGGCCGGGACCATTCAGAACGACATTCTGAAGGAGTTCATGGTCCGCAACACCTACATCTACCCGCCGCAGCCCTCGATGCGGATCGTCTCGGACATCTTCGCGCACACGTCCGAGCACATGCCGAAGTTCAACTCGATCTCGATCTCCGGCTATCACATGCAGGAGGCCGGAGCGACGGCCGACCTCGAGCTCGCCTACACGCTCGCCGACGGCGCCGAATACGTCCGCGCCGGCATGGCGGCCGGGCTCGACATCGACCGTTTCGCGCCGCGCCTGTCGTTCTTCTGGGCGATCGGCATGAACGTGTTCATGGAGATCGCCAAGATGCGGGCCGCGCGCCTCATCTGGACGAAGCTCATGACCGACCTCGGGGCCCAGAACCCGAAGTCGCTGCCTCTCAGGACCCACAGCCAGACCAGCGGCTGGTCGCTCACGGCGCAGGACGTCTACAACAACGTTATCCGCACAACGCTCGAGGCGATCGCCGCCACCCAGGGCGGCACCCAGTCGCTGCACACCAACTCGTTCGACGAGGCGCTGGCGCTGCCGACGGACTTCTCCGCCCGTATCGCCCGCAACACCCAGCTGGTGCTGCAGATGGAGAGCGGCACGACGCGCTTCATCGACCCGTGGGGCGGCTCGGCCTATGTGGAGCGCCTGACGCACGACCTCGCCGCCAAGGCGCTCGCCCACATCGCCGAGATCGACCGGCTGGGCGGCATGGCCAAGGCGATCGAGGCCGGCGTGCCGAAGCTGCGCATCGAGGAGGCCGCCGCCACCACGCAGGCGCGCATCGACTCCGGCGAGCAGACGGTGGTGGGCGTCAACAAGTACAAGGTGCTGCAGAACGAGACGCTCGACGTCCGCCAGATCAAGAACGCCGAGGTGCGCGCCGCGCAGGAGGCCAAGCTCAAGCGCCTGCGCGAAGAGCGCGACCCGAAGGCCGTCGAGGCGGCGCTGACCGCGCTCGAGAACGGAGCGCGCGGAAACGGCAACCTGCTCGCGCTGTCGATCGAGGCGGCGCGGGCCAAGGCCACCGTCGGCGAGATCACCGAGGCGATGGAGAAGGTGTTCGGCCGGCACAAGGCGGAGATCCGCTCGATCTCCGGCGTCTACAAGCGGGAGGCCCGCGCCATGGGCGCGATCGAGGACGTGCAGGCGCAGGTGACGGCTTTCGAACGCGCCGACGGGCGCCGGCCGCGCATCCTTGTCGCCAAGGTCGGTCAGGACGGCCACGACCGCGGCCAGAAGATCATCGCCTCGGCCTTCGCCGACCTCGGTTTCGACGTCGACATCGGGCCGCTGTTCGCCACCCCAGAGGAGGCCGCGCGGCAGGCGATCGAGAACGACGTGCACGTGGTCGGCATCTCGACCATGACCGCCGGCCATCTGACGCTTGTGCCGGCGCTGCGCGACGCGCTCCGCGCCGAGGGGCGCGAGGACATCATGATCGTGGTCGGCGGCGTGATCCCGCCGGTCGATTATCCGGCGCTGAAGGATGCGGGCGCGAGCCTGATCTTCCCGCCCGGCACGGTGGTGGCCGAGGCCGCCAAGGAGCTGATGCGGCTGCTCAGCGCGCGGCTCGGCTATACGGAGGCTCAGGCGGCCGAATGAGCGATATCGACGACACCCCCGAGGAGCCGTCGCCCGAGCTGGTCGAGGCGATGGCGAAGCAGCTGTTCCGGTCGGAGAACCCGCCGTCGCTGCTTTGGGACACCAAGTTGTTCGAGGCTTCCGGGCGCTCGACCGAAGGATTTCAGGTGGCGACCGACGAAGCGCGCGACGCCTATCGCAAGCGCGCCCACGAGATGCTGCTCGAGGCGCCGCAGTAGCGGCGCTTTAGGCGTGCAGCTTCACACCCCGAGCCGGCGACGCAGGCCGAAGGGGCGGGCCGCGTCCATCGCGCGGCCGAAGCTCGCCTGGGCCGCGCCGGCGAATTCGGTGGCCCGGCCGCGCAGCGTCAGCGTGCGGTCTCCGGTCATCCGGCCCCAAATCTGCTGCAGCCGGCCCTTGAGCTGACGATACCGGCCTTCCAAGCGATCCGCGTTCATGGCGCCCTCCCTGAGAGCTGAAACACTTTGTAACGTCTTTATGCTCCGAGAACGCTAAAGGCTTGATGACAGTTCGGACGGCGGCTCACGAAATTTCCGTGAACGGGCCTCTCCGGCCGCGTTAGCCTCCCTCCCCCGCCTCCTCCAAAGGTTTGCCGCGTGTCGCCCCAAAGGCCCGCCATCGACGTCGACGACTACGCCGCGCGCATCCGCGCGGGGGAGCGCGCCGCGCTCGCCCGCGCGATCACGCTGGTCGAAAGCCGCCGGGCCGACCACCAGGCCGCCGCCCGCGCGCTGGTGCAGTCGCTGCTGCCCGAGACCGGCAAGGCCATGCGGATCGGGATCACCGGCGTGCCGGGCGTCGGCAAGTCGACCACCATCGACGCGCTCGGCTCTCGCCTCACCGCGGCCGGCCACAAGGTGGCGGTGCTTGCGGTCGACCCGTCCTCGACCCGGACCGGCGGCTCGATCCTCGGCGACAAGACGCGCATGAACCGGCTGGCGCTCGACCCGAACGCCTATGTGCGGCCCTCGCCCTCCGCCGGCACGCTGGGCGGCGTCGCGGCCAAGACGCGCGAGTCGATGCTGCTCGCGGAAGCCGCCGGCTTCGACGTGATCCTGGTGGAGACCGTCGGCATCGGCCAGTCGGAGGTCGCGGTCGCGGACATGACGGACGTCTTCCTCGTCCTGATGCTGCCGGGCGCCGGCGACGAGCTGCAGGGCATCAAGAAGGGCGTGCTGGAGATCGCCGACATCATCGCCGTGAACAAGGCCGACGGCGACGGCGCCGCGGGGGCCCGGGCGGCCGCCGCCGAGTACAAGGCCGCGCTGCGGATCCTCGACGCCCAGTCCGGCGCCTGGGAGCCGGAGGTGCTGACGATTTCCGGCCGCGCCGACCTGAACCTCGACACGCTCTGGTCGCGCGTGCTGGCCTGCCGCGCCGCTCGGGAAGCGGCAGGCGAACTCCGCGCCCGGCGCGAGCGCCAGCAGGTGCGGTGGATGTGGACAATGGTGGAGGCGCGCTTCCGCGAGCGCCTCGCCGAGGATCCGCGGCTGGCCGAGCGGCTTCCCGCCCTGGAGCGCGCCGTCGCCTCGGGCGAGACCGCCCCCACGATGGCGGCCGACGAGATCGCCCGCGTGCTGGGTTTCTGAGCCGAAGGAGCCGGAAGGCCGTTCAACCCCGTCGCTCTCGCCACCGGCTCGGGGTCGCCCCGGTCCAGCGTCGGAACGCCCGGGAGAAATGCGCCACGTCGGCATAGCCAAGCCGGGCGGCGGTCTCGGTCACCGACAGTCCGCCAGCGCCGAGCAGCTCGATGGCGGCGTCCCGATGATCCTCCGCCCTGAGCGCCGCGTAGGACGTGCCCGACCGTGACATCAGCCTCTGCAGGCTGCGCGGCGTCATCCCGAGGCGGGCCGCGACCGCCGCCAGTCCGAAACGGCCGAGATCGCGCTCGATCCCGATCATGATCCTGGCGACGCCGCTCACGTCGTCCGCTTCCGGCACGGGCGCTCCGGGGGCCCCCTGCTTCGTTCCGGCCGCGGTGGGCGTCGCACAGTCGAGCAGCGCGGCGGGAAAGATCACCGCCGCCCGCGGCCCCGGGGCGATCTCGGCCCCGAAGACGTCCTCCGCCGCCGCCCTTCCCTGAAGCGCCCCCGGAACCTCGACCCGGTCCGGCGTCCAGGACGCGCCGGCGAAGCTCCGGATGATGCTGAGCATGTAGCCGAGCGCCAGAAGCTCGTTTTTCTGGCGCCCGGTCTTGAGCGGCGCGGTCACCCGGTAGGACCAGACCGCCTGGCCCTGCCGCACCTGAAGCTCCATCTGCGTCGCCGCCTGCAGCAGGCGGCCATAGTCGAGATAGGCGCGGACGATCCCGGCCCCGAGATCCGGGAAGGACATGAGGTGATCGGCGTAGGGGCCGAGACCCTGCACGCCGGCCTCGGTCGCAAGCCGGGCCGGCAACGCGTCGTCTCCGATCAGCCGCGCGGCCGCCTCCACAAGGCGGAACTGGTCGCGCAGCAGGATCAGCGAGTCCGGCCGCTCCAGCGTGCGGGCCGGAAGGTCGGCCGCCCGCA
>NZ_JBJKEX010000227.1:0-4900 GCF_045505405.1 Hansschlegelia beijingensis
TGCGTGATAAGCGGCCGATGATGCCGAGCGCGCGCGCCTTTCCCGTCCGGGCGACCCGCCTTGTCCGCGCCTGCCGTGGACGGAGGAACGCCTGAGCGCGTCCAGAACCCCGGGTCGCGCGGAGATGCGCGGCACGGTTCGCCCCGGGCCCGGCGACGGGCCCAGCTCCACCGACGCCGATCCCGAGGTCATCGTCGAGGCCGGGCCCGAACGCCCCGGCCCGCCATGGATCGGCTATGCGCTCGCGGCGGCCGGCGCGATCTTCTTCTCGAGCAAGGGCATCCTGATCAAGTTCGCCTATGCGGAGGGAGTCGATCCGGAGACGCTGCTCGCGCTCCGCATGGGGCTGGCGCTCCCGGTCTATGTCGCGATCGGCCTCGCCGCCTTGGCCAGCACAGGGCGCCCGGCGGCCCTCGACCGCAAGACCTTCGCGGCGGCGTTCGCGATCGGCCTGCTGGGCTACTGGTTCGCCTCCTATGTCGACTTTCTGGGCCTCGCCTACATCTCGGCCCCGTTCGAACGGCTGATCCTGTTCACCTATCCGCTGTTCACGGTTCTGCTCGGCGCGGCCTTCTTCCACCAGCCGTTCCGCCTCAAGGCGCTTGCGGCCTTCGGGCTGAGCTATGCGGGGCTGGCGCTGGTGTTCACCAAGGACATGCAGGTGGCGGGCCTCGCCTCCGCCCGCACGGGCTCGCTGCTGGTGCTCGCCTCGGCCGTGGCCTTCGCGCTCTACCAGCTGCTGGCGAAGGGCTATATCGGCCGCATCGGACCGAAGCTGTTCACCTGCATCGCCATGACGGCGGCGGCGCTCGCGGCGCTGCTGCAATTCGCGCTGGTTCGGGATGTCGGCGTCCTCCCGACCCTCTCGGGCAAGGTCTGGCTGCTCGCGGCGCTGATCGCGGTGCTCGGCACGATCCTGCCGAGCTTCCTGCTCAGCGCCGCCCTCCACCGCATCTCGGCGCAGGCCAACGCCGCGATCGGCACGGTCAGCCCCGTCGCCACGCTGATTTTCGCCGCCGCTTTCCTGGGCGAACGGGTGACGTCGGTGGACGTGATCGGCACCGCCCTGGTGCTGGCCGGGGTCGGCTGGTTCACGCTCAGCGAGCAGCGAAGGGCGGCCGGCTAGGGTTTTTCCGCACTGGCCAAGCTGGCGCGGCGCTTGCTTCATGGAGGCGACACGATCGGGGAGACGAATCATGTCGCTGATGAACCGCGCCGCCGCGCTGACGCTCGCGGCCGCGTTGGGCCTGTTTGCGGGCCCCGGCGCCTCGCAAGAGCGCCCGTCGCGTGACCAGGCGCTCCGCGTCGCCGTGGAGCTCGTCAACGAAATCTCGAAGGACGGCATGGTGGCGCAGTTCGTCGCGCGCTCCTGGCCGGCCTTCGAGCCTCAGCTTCAGGAGTCGATGCCCGGCGCCTCGCCGGCCACGATGGCCTCGCTCAAGGACGAGTTCCAGACCATCGTGGTGCAGCACACCAAGGATATGCTGGCCGCCGCGCCCGCGATCTACACCACCTATTTCACCGCCGACGAGTTGCGCGACATGCTCGCCTTCTACCGCTCGCCGACGGGCCAGAAGGCGCTGCGGGTGATGCCGAACGTCATCGCCGACAGCGTCCGGCTCTCGGCCGACCGCATGCCGGCGGTGACCGCCGAGATCGACCGGGCGTTCCGGTCGCGGCTCAAGGCGCGCGGCGTCGATCTGCCGATCTGAGCCGCGCGCCGTTCACATGTGGATGGCGCGGCCCTCGACGGCGAGCGCCGCCTCCTTGACGGCCTCCGACAGCGTCGGATGGGCGTGGCAGGTGCGGGCGATGTCCTCGGAGGAGGCGCTGAACTCCATGCCGAGCGCGGCTTCCGCGATCAGCGTGCCGGCGTCCGGACCGATGATGTGCACGCCGAGCACGCGGTCCGTCTTGGCGTCGGCCAGGATCTTCACGAAGCCTTCCGTCGTGCCGTTCGCCTTCGCGCGGCCGTTGGCCGTGAACGGGAACTTGCCGGCGCGGTAGTCGACGCCGTCCGCCTTCAGCTCCTCCTCGGTTTTGCCGACCGAGGCGACCTCCGGATAGGTGTAGACCACGTTCGGGATCACGCCGTAGTTCACGTGCCCGGGCTTGCCGGCCAGAATCTCCGCGACCGCGACGCCCTCGTCCTCCGCCTTGTGGGCCAGCATCGGCCCGGCGATGACGTCTCCTATGGCGTAGACGCCGTCGACGCTGGTCTTGAAATGGCCGTCGGTCTTGACCCGCCCGCGCTCGTCCAGTTCGACGCCCGCCTCCTCGAGGCCGAGGCCTTCCGTGTAGGGAACGCGGCCGATCGCCACCAGCACGACGTCCGCCTCCAGGGTCTCGGCCTCGCCGCCCTTGGCGGGCTCGACCGTCACCGAAAGGCCTTCGGCCTGCTTCGTCGCGCCGGTGACCTTCGAGCCGAGGCGGAACGTCATGCCCTGCTTCTCCAGCAGGCGCTGGAACTGCCGGCCGAGATCGACGTCCATCCCGGGCAGGATGCGGTCGAGGAACTCGACCACCACGACCTCCGAGCCGAGCCGCCGCCAGACCGAGCCGAGCTCCAGCCCGATCACGCCGCCGCCGACCACCACAAGCTTCTTCGGGACCTCGGGAAGAGACAGCGCGCCGGTCGAGGAGACGATGGTCCTCTCGTCGATCTCGAGGCCCTTGAGGCGGGCGACGTCGGAGCCGGTGGCGATCACGACCGCCTTGGTCTCGAGCGTCTGCGTCTCGCCGCCATCGCCGGCGACCTCGACCTTGCCGGCCCCCAGGATCCGGCCGGTCCCGTGGAAGGTCTCGATCTTGTTCTTCTTGAACAGGAAGTCGACGCCCTTGACGTTGCCGGCGACGCCCTCGTCCTTGAACGCCATCATCTGGGCGAGGTCGAGCGTCGGCTGGCCGACGCCGATGCCCATCTTCCCGAATTTGTGGCCGGCCTCCTCGAACAGCTCCGAGGCGTGCAGCAGCGCCTTGGAGGGGATGCAGCCGACATTGAGGCAGGTGCCGCCATGGGTGGCGCGCTTCTCGACCACGGCCACCTTAAGCCCGAGCTGGGCGGCGCGGATCGCGCACACATAGCCGCCGGGACCGCTGCCGATGACGACGAGATCGTAAGCCATGGGTCTCTTTCGGGTTCGAGCGATGGAGGTTCAGCCGAGCGGGGCGTTGAAGGCCCAGACATGGCCGAACGGGTCCTGCACGCGGCCGTAGCGGGCGTTCCAGAAGGTGTTCTCCGGGGGCATCACGACAACCGCTCCGGCGCCGGCCGCGCGCGCGATCGCGACGTCGACGTCCTCCGCGGTCGGGAGGTTGACGTTGATGGCGACGCTCGCGCCCCCGGTCGAGGTGGGCGCACGGACCGCTCCGGGCCCGGCGGCCTCGGGAAACTCGTCATGCACCAGCACCTGGCCGCCGAACAGCTCGACCGTCGCGTGCAGGAGCCGGACGCCGTCCTGCGCCGGCACGGTCATCACGACCTTGGCGCCGAACGCCTTCCGGTAGAAGCTGAGCGCCTCCGCGCCTCCGGCGACGCAAAGGTGCGGCTCGACCTTCGGATGCCGATCTTGGTCAGCCATCGGAACACGCCCCTGACTGACCTCCGCCGCGCCGCGAGGGCCGCGGCGCGACCACGCTCGGAACGTCTTGAAGTCCGAGCGGTTGAAGGACTGGAATGCGGTCCGTGAGACCGTGCTCGATGCGCAGGAACAAGGAGGGCACCTATGGCGACTACCAAGAAGCCTGACAATGCGAAGAAGTCGAACCGGACCGACGGCATCCACGCCAAGGTCAAGCCATCGTCGGAGCTCGGCGCGATCGTCGGCGAAGGCCCGCTGCCGCGCAGCGAAATCGTCAGCAAGATGTGGGACTACATCAAGAAGCACAAGCTCCAGAACCCGGACGACGGCCGCGAGATCCTCGCGGACGCCACGCTCGAGAAGCTGTTCGGCAAGAAGAAGGCCACGATGTTCGAGCTGAACAAGATCATCTCCGCAAATGTGAGCTGACCTTCGGCGACGCGGCGCGCCTCGCGGCGCGCCGCCGGCTCGTCACAGGTCCATCACGAGCCGGGACGGATCCTCGAGGCTTTCCTTGACCCGGACCAGGAAGGTCACGGCCTCCTTGCCGTCGACCATGCGGTGGTCGTAGCTCAGCGCCAGATACATCATCGGGCGGATCTCGACCTTGCCGCCGATCGCGACCGGCCGCTCCTGGATCTTGTGCATCCCCAGGATGCCGGACTGCGGCGCGTTCAGGATCGGGGTCGACATCAGCGACCCGTAAATGCCGCCATTGGTGATCGTGAAGGTGCCGCCCTGCATCTCGTCGATGCCGAGCTTGCCGTCGCGCGCCCGGCGCCCGAGGTCGGCGATCGTCTTCTCGACGCCCGCGAGACCAAGCTGGTCGGCGTCCCGCACCACCGGCACCACGAGGCCTTTGTCGGTCCCGACCGCGATGCCGATGTGGTAGTAGTTCTTGTAGACCACGTCGCCGCCGTCGATTTCGGCGTTGACCGACGGAATGTCCTTGAGGGCCTGGATGACGGCCTTCACGAAGAAGCCCATGAAGCCGAGCTTCACGCCGTGCTTCTTCTCGAAGACGTCCTTGTACTTCGAGCGCAGCGCCATGACCTCGCTCATGTCGACCTCGTTGAAGGTCGTCAGCATGGCCGCGGCGTTCTGGGCGTCCTTGAGCCTGCGCGCGATCGTCTGGCGCAGCTTCGTCATCTTCACGCGTTCTTCGCGCGCCGCGTCGTCCGGGGCCGCGGGCGCGCGCACCTGCCTCGGCGACCCAGATGGAACGGCTTTCCGACGAGGATCTCAGCCCCGGGGCCATCGCGCACGAGGCCAAGCGCAGCGAGGCCATGGTCTCGATCGCCGACCAGATCATTCGCAAC
>NZ_JBJKEX010000228.1:0-4893 GCF_045505405.1 Hansschlegelia beijingensis
CCTCCTCCGGTCCGCGGACGCGGCGGGCGCCGGTCAGCGCGACAAGCGCCTGCAGGTCGAGCGGCTGCGGCGCGGGGAAAAAGCGGGGTTCGGTCATCGGGCTCCGGCGGCCGCCGGCGCAAACGAAACGGGCGGCGGATGTTTCTCCGCCGCCCGTTTATGAGATTTCCGTGAAGGCTGGAAGCCCGTTCTTAGAACCGGGTGCCGCCGGAGAACCGGAACACCTGGGTCTCGTCATACTTCTCCTTCGACAGCACCTTGGCGAAGTCGAAGCGGATCGGACCGAGCGGCGAGTTCCAGAGGATCGAGGCGCCGACAGACGAACGGATCTTCTTGCTGTCCTTGTCGTTCACGAAGACCGTGCTGGTGCCGCCGCCGCCG
This sequence comes from Hansschlegelia beijingensis, assembly GCF_045505405.1. Lineage (GTDB taxonomy): Bacteria > Pseudomonadota > Alphaproteobacteria > Rhizobiales > Methylopilaceae > Methylopila > Methylopila beijingensis_A. The sequence goes on from NZ_JBJKEX010000228.1 coordinate 382, forward strand.
CCCGCGCCGTTCGGAACGCCGCTGATGCTCTTGATGCCGTCATAGCCGAACACGGTGCCGGCGTCGGCGAAGACGGCGCCCTTGAGGCCGACCTCACGGGGAAGCCCGAAGATCGGGAACTGGGCTTCGGCGGAGGCGCCGAAGTAGGTCGTGCCGCCGAGCGGATCGTCGTTCGGGCTGCCGACCAAGGGGTCGCCCGTGCCGAGGTCGCGGGGACCAAAGCCCTGCGGCTCGAAGCCACGCACGAGATCGGGTCCGCCCGGGAAGTGATCGAGCACGCGCAGATCCTGGCCGCCGAACGCTTTCACGTGGCCGCCCTGGAGCCGCAGGATGCCGACCACGTCGTCGACGAACAGCGGGTGATAGTAGCGGCCGTCGAAAGTCCCGCGGACATATTTGGCGTCGCCGCCGAGGCCCGCCACGTCTCCCTTGAGCTCCGCGTAGATGCCCTGGGTGGGATTCACCGGGTTGTCGAGCGTGTTGTAGATCAGCGACAGACCGGCGAGCGACGTGAGCGTCTTGCCCTCTGCCTCGAAGATCGCCGCCGACGCACGATCGCGGTTCACCGCGCCGTTCTTGTCGAAGATGTCGCGATACCGGCCCGGGATCTTCAGATCCTGTTGATAGAGCTGATAGCGCGTTCCGACGGTGAACTCGTCCGTGATCGGGAAGCCGAAGCGGAGGCCGCCGCCATAGGTGTCGACCTTGTAGGACGTGTAGTCCGTGTCGTCGCGGCGCTTCACGTAGGCGTCCACGCCGGCCGACACGCGGTAGCCGAGGAAATACGGCTCGGTGAACGAGAAGTCGAAACCGGACGTGTTCTGGCCGAACTGGGCCGCGATGCGGGCGTACTGGCCGCGACCGAGGAAGTTGCGCTCGCCGAGCGCGATCTCGCCGATGATGCCGTCCTGCGAGGAGTAGCCGCCAGCGACCGAGAACTCGCCGGTGGGCTGATCCTCGACGTCCACGTTGACGATGACGCGATCCGGCGCCGAACCCGGCTCCGTCGTGATGCGCACGTTCTTGAAGAAGCCGAGCGCCTTGATGCGCCGCTCCGCGCGGTCGATGAAGATCTGGTTGTAGGCGTCGCCTTCGCCGATATCGAACTCGCGGCGGACGACGTAATCACGCGTGCGGGTGTTGCCGCGCACGTTGATGCGCTCGACGTAGACCCGCGCGCCTTCCTCGACGACGTAGGTGATCGAGATCGTGCGGCCGTTGACGTCGCGATCGCCGCGCGGGCGGACCTGCGCGAAGGCGTAGCCGCGCGAGGCCAGCTCGAGCGACATGTTCTCGACCGACTTGTCGACGTCCTTGGCGCTGTAGACCGAGCCCGTCGAGGACTGGATCCGGCTCTTCAGGGTCGCTGCGTCCACCTCGGCGACGTGCGACTCCACGTCGACAGGACCGAAGCGGTACTGCTGCCCTTCCTCGACCACGATCTTCAGCGTGAACGCGTTCGTCTCGCGGTTCAGATCGGCGTTGGCCGAAACGACCCGGAAATCAGCGTAGCCGTGGTTCAGGTAGTACTTGCGAAGCTGCTCGAGGTCGGCGTTGACCCGGTCAGGATCGTAGACGTCGGACGTCTTGATCCAGCTCAGCCAGTTCGACTCCGTGGTCGACATCTGGTCGCGCAGCGTGCCGTCGGAGAAGGCCTCGTTGCCTTCGAACTCGATGGCCTGGATCTTGGTCTTGTCGCCCTCGTTGATCTCGAAGACGAGATCGACGCGGCCGTTCGGCTGGCTGATCGTCTTCGGCTCGACGGTCACCTGATAGCGGCCGGAACGCCGATAGATCTCGGTGATGCGCTGGGCGTCGGCCTGCACCACGGCGGGGTTGAACGGCCCGCGCGCCTTGGATTGGACCTCCGAGGTCAGGACGGCGTCCTTGACCTTGGAATTGCCCTCGAACGCCACCCGGTTAATGACCTGGTTCTCGTTGACGTTGACGACGATGCCGCCGCCGGCGCGCGTCACCCGCACGTCGGAGAACAGACCGCTCGCGTAGAGACCGCGGATGCCCTCATCCACGACCGCCTGGGTCAGCGGGCCACGGCCCGTGAAATAGGAACGGATCGTCTCCGCGTCGACGCGCTGGTTGCCACGAACGGTGATGCCGCTCGCGCTCTGCGCATTGGCCGCCGTAGCGCCGAGAAGGCCGGCCCCCACGCCCGCTATCATCGGCGCGACCGCGACCGACGAGGCAAGGGCAAGGCGCCCGACTACTCGAACCATACGCTTCATGGGCTGACGGACCCCCGTGCCGTGTGCCGCGCTTCCGCAACCGCTTGCAACGGCTGAAATCCCCGGAGCGACACCGTCCGCTTCTATAGAACTTTGACGCACGTGCAAACTCGCTACTCAACGCCTGTCGACGTTTGCCCCCTGCCGTTGCGGCGAGGCCACGCCACCCCGATTTCAGCCTAGCGACGAAAGATGAACGATGTCATTCCACGTCGCGAACAGCATCAAGGCGAGCACCAGGGCGAAGCCCAAGCGCATCCCCATTTCCTGCATGCGCGGCCCCAATGGGCGGCCGCGCAGCGCCTCAATCGCATAGAAGAGAAGATGGCCGCCGTCGAGCATCGGGATCGGAACGAGGTTCAACAACCCGATCGAAACCGATAGAATCGCAGCGAGATTCAGCAGGGCGAGGAAGCCGAGGCTGGCGAAATCGCCCGAGGTCTTGGCGATCCGGATCGGGCCGCCGATCTGCTCGGTCGATTCTCTGCCGATCACCATTCGCCCGAGATAGGAGGCGGTGCGCGAGACCTGGAACCAGGTCTCCTGCGCGCCCGCCACGACGGCCTCCACGGGTCCGTAGCGTTCGAGCCGCAGGTTCTGCTGATTGGTCGAGCGCTTGATTCCCAGCAGGCCGATCTTGAGCTTGTTGCCGAAGGGATCGGAGATCTCCTTCAGCCTCGGCGTCGCCTCGAGGGTCACCTGCTTGCCGGCGCGCTCCACGACCACCCGCAGGGGCTGATCGGCGCTGACCTCGACGATTCTCTGCATGTCGCTGAACGAGCGGATGGCGGAATCGTTGATCTGCAGCACCAGGTCGCCGGGCGCGAAGCCAGCTTCCGCCGCCGCGCTTCCGGGCTCGATCTCGTCCACCATCGCTTCCGTCACCGGCCGGCCGGCGACCATGAACACGCCGGCGAAGATCGCGATCGCGAGCAGGAAGTTCGCGATCGGACCAGCGGCCACGATGGCCGCGCGGCTCGGCAGCGGCGCGAAGAAGAAGCTGCCGCGCCGCTCCTCCGGGGTCATCTTCTCCAGAAGCTCGACGTCGGGCCCGCTCGCGGCGTTCTCGTCTCCGGCGAAGCGCACATAGCCGCCGAGCGGAATCGCCGCGACGCGCCAGCGAGTGCCCCGCCGGTCATTGAAGCCGAACAGCTCCGGCCCGAAGCCGATCGAGAAGGTGAGCACCCGCACGCCCGTCCAGCGCGCGACCAGGAAATGCCCGAGCTCGTGGAAGAAGATCACGAGAGTGAGCACGAACAGGAACGGAAGCAGATAGCCGAGAGTGGCTGAACCTGCGCCCAGCATCTCGTGGAGAAACGTCATCGAATCCTCGAGTCAGGCGGCGCCTCGGACCGCGCCGCGGCAGTGCGATCGCACAGTCTACTGCGACCGGGGCCGGCTCTCCAGCAGGCAAGCGGACGCGATTGCGCGAGCCTCGCCGTCGAGCGCGATGGCCTCGTCGATGGTGGCCGGCGCGGCGCTGAGCCCCCGTCGGCTCGCCTGATCGAGCGCTTCAGCCACGATTCTGGGGATGTCCATGAAGCCGATGCGGTCTTCGAGGAACAGCGCGACGGCCACCTCGTTCGCGGCGTTCAGGATGGTCGCCGCGGCGCCGCCCGCCTCCAGCGCCTCACGCGCGAGGCGAAGCGCCGGGAATCGCTCGGGATCCGGCGCCTCGAAGGTCAGGGAGCCGAGCTGAACCAGGTCGAGCCGGGCAGTCGGCGCGTCGATGCGATGCGGGTGCCCGAGCGCGTATGCGATCGGGACCCGCATGTCGGGCGCCGCGAGGCCGGCCGTCACGGCGCCGTCCCTGAACGTGACAAGCCCGTGCACGACCGACTGGGGATGCACCACCACGTCGAGCCGGCCGGCCTCGACGCCGAACAGATGAAGCGCCTCGATCAGTTCCAGCCCCTTGTTCATCAAGGTGGCGGAATCGATCGTGATCTTCGCGCCCATCGACCAGGTGGGATGTTTGAGCGCGTCCTCCGGACGAGCGGCGGCGATCCGGTCCGCGGACCATTGCCGGAACGGCCCCCCGGAAGCCGTGATCGTCATCTTCTCGACGTCGGCGACCGGCTGGCCGCCGAGCGCCTGAAGCAATGCGTTGTGCTCGGAATCGACCGGCAGCAGCGTGGCGCCGGCGCGCGCGACCTCAGCCATGAAAGCCGCCCCGGCGCACACGAGGCACTCCTTGGTGGCGAAGGCGACCGCGCCGCCGGTTCTCACCGCGGCGATCGTGGGGGCGAGGCCCGCCGCGCCGCTGATC